>JBHIUX010000023.1:0-12582 GCA_042138065.1 Nitrosopumilaceae archaeon | reverse complement strand
TTGATTTGAGTTCTTGCCATTTCATCTTGTATGGCTTTGATCTTTTCTGGAATTCCCAACTAATTCACCTCATGTTTTAATTTTTCAAATAGAATCTTTTCATCTTTTTTGATCATTTCAATTCTAGTAATAGGTATTGTTTCAAAATTATTAGATTCAACAATAAAATCTGGCAATGTTACTTCTCTTATTGTATCAAGATCCCTGAAAAATACTTTGTAATTACTTGGGTTATCTGCATACCTTGCTTTACTAAATATTTCTTCAATCTTTCCTTTTTTTGGCACAAAAATTATGCAATTCATTACCCTAATCTACCTTGTTTATTTTGATTTAGTAGCAATTATTATCTGGTTTTTAATAGAAAAATCGTGAAACAAAAAACATTTGCTGTAGATATTGATGGAACAATTACAGAAAATGGTAGAGGAAGAATTCATCTTGATGCATTATCTGCACTTAGACATTTGAAAAAAATAGGTCACAATGTAATTTTTGTATCTGGACGCTCATCAGTTGAAGGATATCTACTTTCTATTTTTGGTGGTACAACAAATATTGCGGTTGGAGAAAATGGAGGGTGTATTACACTAGGTCCAAATGAGCACAAATTGCTAGGAAATAAGGAAGAATGTATTGAGGCCTTTGAAATCATAAAATCCAAAATTGATGATGTAAAAGAAAAACGGGTTTTTCCTCGATTAACTGAGGTTGTTTTAGAGAGGACATTTGATATTGAAACTGCAAAAAAAATTGTATCAGAAAATAATCTTAATGTTAGTTTGTCAGATAGCCAGTACGCATTTCATATTAACTCCAGTGGCATAGACAAAGGTCGTGGGTTTGAGGAAGTAATGAAAATGTTGTCAATAGCTAAAGATGATGTGATTGCAATTGGTGACAGCGAAACTGATGTTCCGTTATTTAAGATCGCAAAAACTAGTATTGCTTTAGGAAATGCTTTTGAATCTGTACAATCCCAAGCAACCTTTAGCGTTTCAGCAAAGTCTGGCGATGGCTTAATCGAAGCATTAGACAAGCTTGCTCCAAGGCTTTCAGAGGTTTAGAATGGCTTATCAAGTTCTTTTAGATGAAATCAAAGAAAACGTAACAAAAAGTATCAAAGATCTAGGTTTTCCAGACGTTTCCTTCACTGTTGAACCTGCAAAGAAAGGATTTGGTGATGTTTCGTGCAATGTTTGCTTTTTGCTTGCAAAACCACTAAAGAAAAAACCAAATGAAATCGCACAAACAATTTCTGAAAATTATCAAAAACACCCTAGTCATCTTATTTCAAAAGTAGAGGCACATCCATCTGGCAATCTCAACTTTTTTGCAAATATGAGCAGATTCAATGAATTAGTAATAAAAGACTCTACCAAAGATGATTATGGCTTTGTTGACATTGGAAAGAAATCAAAAATTACTGTAGAGCATACCAGTGTAAATCCTAACAAGGCATTGCATATTGGTCATGTCCGCAACATCATAATTGGCGATACGCTTGCACGAATATTGCAAAAAGCAAATTTTGATGTAAACGTTTTGAATTATGTTGATGATTCAGGTCTTCAGGTAGCAGATATTATTGTTGGATTCAAGCATCTGGGATTCTCAGAAGATCCTCCAACCGGTCAGAAATTTGATCATTACTGTGGAGATGAAGTTTATGTAAAGACCTCGGAAAAGTATGAATCTGAGCCTAATCTCCAAGAAACAAGAAAAAAAATTCTAGAGGAAATTGAAAATCCTAATTCAGAAATTTCAAAATTTGCAAACTCAATTACGAAAAAGGTTCTTTCATGTCAGCTTGAAACCTGTTGGAATCTTGGTGTGACATATGATTGCCTTAATTTTGAATCTGAAATAATTCATTCTGGATTATGGGAAAAAATTTTTGAAAAACTAAAAGAAATGAAAATTTTAGAATTTGATACTGAAGGAAAAAACAAAGACTGTTGGGTAATTCGTGGCAAAGAAAAAGAAGAGGACAAGGTTGTGGTGAGAAGCAACGATACGGCCACTTACATTGCAAAAGACATTCCTTATGCTGCTTTCAAATTAGGACTGTTGGAGGATCCATTCAATTACAAAAAATATGAACAAAATCAACCAGGCAGAACCTTATGGCAAACAACTTTGGAGCAAACATCAGAACCAAAGCAAAACTTTACTGCAAACAAGGTGATTACAGTAATTGACTCTAGACAATCAAGATTACAAAAAATTGTCACAGAAATAATGTCAGAGTTTACTTCAAATCCTGATTCCTATGTTCATTTGGCATACGAGTCCGTTACGTTGAGCTCCGATACTGTAAAACAATTAGGAATGGACACTGGTGGAAAACAAGCTCAAATGTCTGGAAGAAAGGGGTTGTACGTTAATGCAGATTCTGTTTATGATATGCTGAAAACTAAAACAATTCAGGAAACAAAAAAACGAAATTTGGAAATGAAAGATGATGAGGTTCAAAAAATTGCTCATCAAGTCGCAGTTGGGACATTACGTTATGAAATGATAAAACCTGATTTAGACAAAATCATAACCTTTGATCTAGCAAAATCACTTAGTCTTGAAGGAGATACTGCCCCATACATTCAGTATACATGTGCTCGAGCTGCTAGAATTTTAGAAAAAGCTGGTACTTCTCCAAACTTTGATGTATCATATGATTTGTTAAAAAATGAATTTGAGACCGAATTAGTCAAGGTAATAGGCCTGTTTGGTATCCAGATTAAAGATTCTGCAAACAATTTGTCTCCTAAAGTAATTGCAAAATATTGTTACAATTTAGCAGTGGCGTTTAATGGATTTTATGAACATGTCAAGGTTATAGATTCGGGGGATAAATCGCTTACAAATGCAAGATTATGTTTGGTCTCTTCGTTTAAATCAACACTTGAAAAAGCTCTGAACCTTTTAGGAATTCCATCCCCAGAACGCATGTGATTCAAAAGTAGACTTTTATCTACAACAATTTATGCAACCATCGTGAGTAAAATAAAAACAAATTCGTACGTTTTATTCTATTATAACAGTTCAAAAAAATGGTTGCAAAAAATTTCAAAAAATGAAGCACTTCATACTCATATTGGTGTAATAAGACATGCAGATGCAATTGGAAAAGAATTTGGTTCCAGAATTATTACAAACAAGGACAAGTATGTCTATCTATTAGAGCCAACTACATACGACTATATTTCAAAGATTCAACATGGAACGCAAATTGTTTACCCAAAAGATTTAGGATACATTATAGCTAGAACTGGAATTCAAAGTGGTCAAAAAATTGTAGAAATTGGAACAGGCAGTGCTTCTTTAACAACTTTTGTTGCAAGCCTTGTAAAACCAAAAGGTCATGTCTATACATTTGATGTTGATAAAGAGTTTATGAAAATTGCAGAAAAAAACATCAAAAAAATTGGAATGGAAAAATACATCACGATGAAAAAAATGGATCTTAAAACTGCAAAAAAAATTCCAATTAAGGATGCAGATGTTGTAATTGTTGATTTAGGTGATCCTTGGACTGTGGTTGAGCAAGCAAGAAAGATGCTCAAAGGAAGTGGGAGTATTGTTTCAATATGCCCAACGATGAACCAACTGGAAAAACTGGTTTCATCTTTGGTGCAAAATGAATTCACTGACATTGAATGTACAGAAAATATTCTAAGAACTATTGATGCAAGAGAAGGAAAAACTAGACATTCATTTCAAGGAATAGGTCATACAACCTACCTATGTTTTGCAAGAAAGGCATTTTTTGATAGAAAACCAATTCGAAAGAAAAAATCAAAAACATAACAACAAACAAGATTTATTCATCCACGTTTGAAGCATTAACTATGGTCACAAAAACACTGCAGACCACAATTGTGAAAAAATTCGTTCCTGCCAGAAAAGCAAATTCTCGCAAAGGCGAAAATGGAACAGTTTTGGTAGTTGGAGGAAGCTACATCTATCACGGCGCACCAATTTTGTCCTCATTAGCTGCTCTCAGGTCTGGAACCGACCTTGTGTATACTTCAATTCCAAAAATTAATGCTCAATCCACCAGGGCAATATCTCCAAATCTAATTGTCATTCCATTAGTAGATCAAAAACTAACTCGTGGAGCTGTCAAAAAATTACTTGGCGCTATCCCAAAAAATTTGGATTCTGCGACAATAGGAATGGGCTTGGCAGTTGCTGAAAAAATTGCGCTAGAGATTCTTGTAAAGGAATTGATAAAAAATGATGTACGTGTATCATTAGATGCAAGTGCACTAGTACCTGAAATTTTACCAATCATATCAAACAAAAATGCAGTTGTAACCCCTCATGCTGGCGAATTCAAAAGATTATTTGGTGTTTCTCCACCTGAAAACCAAAAACAGCGGATTATTACGGTTGAAAAATTAGCAAAAAAACATGGAATTGTTATTCTACTAAAAGGCCAAACAGATGTTGTATCTGATGGTAAAACTACATATCTAAATCCTAAAAAAATTCCTGCAATGACAGTTGGCGGAACAGGTGATGTTCTATCAGGATTAGTTGCTGGCATATTATCAAAAAACAGAAATGCCTTAGAGTCTGCTGCTGCTGCAACATACATTAACGGTTTGGCAGGAAAAATGGTTCAAAAGAAATTAGGATTACACATGACATCAATGGATCTTATTGATGCAATTCCACAAGTTATGAAACCATTTGATAAAATAAAATGAAAAAAGTTCTTTCACACGTAGATTCGAACATGAATAATTTAGTGTCTAGTCTTCAGACATTAATTCGACAACCTAGCGTTTCAGCTAAAAATGAAGGAATTGAAGAGTGTGCATGTCTTGTAAAGAAAATGCTTCAAAAGGCTGGAATAAAATCTCAAATTCTGCGATTAGGAAAAAACATTCCTCCTGTGGTTTATGGTGAAATAAAATCTAAAAAAAATCCAAACAAAACCTTATTGTTTTACAACCATTATGACGTACAACCAGCTGAACCATTTGATTTATGGGATTATCCTCCATTTAGCGCCAAAATCAAAGGAAACAAGGTTTTTGGAAGAGGTTCAGCAGATGATAAAGGCGAATTAATCACTAGAATAAAGGCTGTAGAGGCACATCTGAAGACAAATAGAGATGTTCCATGCAACATAAAATTCGTCATAGAAGGTGAAGAAGAGGTTGGAAGCCCACACATTGACCCTTATCTAAAAAAATTCAAAAAGAAATTTTCATGTGATGGAGTAATTTGGGAATTTGGCTATGTTGATTCAAAAAATCGACCAATTGTAGGACTGGGAATGAAAGGATTACTGTTTGTCGAATTGATTGCAAAAGAATCAATAAGAGATGCACACTCTAGTCTTGCTGTTTTGATAAAAAATCCTGCATGGAGATTAATTGAAGCTGTAAAAACACTACGAGATGCAGATGGAAAAATTCTGATTAAGGACTGGTACAAGGAAGTAAAACCATTAACAAAAACCGATTTGAAAATAATTAAACGTGAACCATTTGATGATTCTGATTTTAAAAAAGAGTTTGGAATAAAATCATTTGTTGGAAACAAAAAAGGCATGGAGGCAAAAAAAGCACTAGTCGCTGGTCCTACTTGCAATATTGCAGGTTTTGTTTCAGGATATACAGGAGAAGGTGCAAAAACAGTATTGCCTGGTGATGCATTAGTAAAGATTGATTTTAGATTGGTTCCTGAAATGGATCCTAAAAAACAAGTTCAACGATTAAAAAAACATCTAAAGACAAAAGGTTTTGGCGACCTTAAAGTCAAAGTGTATCATGGAGAGGCAGCAGCTAGAACTAGTCCATCACATCCATTTGTAAACCAAGTCAAACAAGCAGCTGATGAATCTTATGGAAAATCAATCATCAATGTTTCAAATGCCGGAACCGGTCCAATGCATTCTTTTGTAAAAATTCTTGGCGCACCGTGCATTTCTATTGGAAGTACGTACATGTTTGCAAGAATTCATTCTCCAAATGAATTTGCACGGATCGATCTATTGAATAAAACCACAAAGTGTGTATGTCTCATAATGGACAAATTTGGAAAAAACTAGCCTCTACTTTCGGAGAAAGCCCTTTATTATGCTGTGAAATCATTTGAATTATGTCATACATGTACATGCCAGGCGCAACTGCTGTGGGCATAACATATGATGGTGGCGTGGTTTTTGCCAGCGAAAAAAGAATCGCTTATGGTAATTTTCTAGTCAGCAAATCCACAAAAAAGACATTCAAACTAACTCCAAATGTTGGTGCTACATGCGCTGGTTTAGTTGCAGATATGCAAATTCTATCATTGCAAATTGCAGCATTGGCAAAAATTAGAAAAATGGAGCTTAAACGAGATGTTCCACCAAACACCATTGCAAAAATGATGTCAAATATGATGTATGAAAGACGATACTTTCCATTGCTTACTCAAGTTATAGTTGGAGGAGTTGTTGGCAAACCAGTAATTTACACTTTAGACCCATTGGGTTCAGTTCTTCCAGATAATTATGCAGCTGTTGGAACAGGAGCTGAAATGGCACTTGGTGTGCTGGATCCACAATTCAAAGAAAACATGTCAGAAAAAGATGCAATTGATTTAGCAAAAAAGGCTGTAAAATCAGCAACAATGAGAGACTCTTTTAGTGGTGACGGAATTGACGTTCTTGTCATTAATAACGAAGGTGCTAAAGAGTTTACAGAGAAACTAAACTAGTTTGAAATAGTTTTTCCAATCTCCCAAAATTTATCAGAAATATAATGCAAGTTTTTTACCACTTCACCTTTTTGCATTGTTTCTAATTCAGAGCTTGGAACCATTGCTTTTCCTACGGCAAGAAATTTGTGTTGTGATTCTTCAATTACACAAACTATCTGATCTTTATCAAATTCCGAATAACTTCTAATTCCAGGTCGCATAACATTTGCACCATTGCACATAAACTTGACAGCCCCCATATCCACCATCACATGTGGAAATTTTTCTAAAAGTTTTTTCTGTGAAAGAAATGGCAGATGTAGGTCTCCAATTTTTAAAATCATAATATCTTTCGCAGTAATAATTTGGGCATCATCTGCAATGTAGTGGATTCTGAGATTTTTTATTTTAGGAATATCTATTTTCCATTCAGTGGCAATGTCTTTTAGCAATTCACTTGTTTCACTTTTAGAAATTAGATTTGACTTCAAGTTCTCGAAATCTCTTTTCTAATATCTAATAAATCACGTAAGATAGAGCTTGCAGTTTCCATACCTCCTGCACCGCGACCGATAATGGTCTGAGTTCCAGAATGCTCCGAAGTAAACGAAATGGCATTAAGAGTTCCATTCACACACAATGGATCATCTAATGGGATTTCCTTCGGACTAACCTCCAAACTCTTATCACATGATGCAATTAACTTCACAGCACACTTGTTTTTTGCAGCTTTTTGAATATCTGAGCTTGAAACCTTGCGAATTCCTGTACATTTGATATCAGGCAAGGTGACTTTCATATCCATGACCCAGTTTGCTAAAATTACAAGTTTTGCAGCAGCATCAAGGCCGTCCAAATCCAATGATTCATCTGCTTCCACATATCCTTTTGATTTTGCATCATTTAATGCAGCATCAAATGACATTCCTTTTTCCATGTTTGTTAGAATGTAATTTGTTGTACCATTTAGGATTCCTGCAAATGAAGTAATTCTTTCTCCACGTAGACTGTTTTTTCCATAATCCAGAATTGGGGTGCCTCCACCAACAGTTCCACTAAATCTCAACAACACATGATTGTACGTTGCAAGCTCCATTAGGGATGGAAATGCAAGAGCCAATGGTCCTTTGTTCACAGAGATGACATGCATGCCTTTTTTCATCGCGTTTATGATGTGCGACATGCCAGGTTCGGCATCTTTGTAGTTGCTAGCAGTTGTTTCAATTAGAACATCTGCATCTAGATTATGTATCAAATCTACGCCCGACAGTTTATTTTGTGTCTTTCCGTAATTTTTTACTGTACCATTTTTTTTCTTTTCAGAAATTAATTTACTTAAATCAAGTCCTGATGTTTCAGCGGCACTTCCTTTACTATCAAAGACTCCGACAATTCTTGGTTTTAGTCCATATTGTGCATAGAGATCTTCTGCTCTTGAGTCAAGTAATTTTGCAAGGCTTTGACCAACAACGCCAAAACCACATAGTATTAAGCGCAATATGTCAGAGACTTGAACGTCATTAATATATCAAATTAATTTATTCATTTTTTTCAAGGTTTAACGAAGCTGAATTAATGCAATACCGCAAATTCGTTGGCTGTGGCCCATCATCAAAAACATGGCCCAAGTGTGCACCGCATTTCTTACAATTAACTTCGGTTCGCATCATTCCATAACTGTTATCTTCTTCATGGCTAATGTTTTCATCATTAAGTGGTTTCCAGAAGCTTGGCCAACCAGTACCAGAATCAAACTTTGTTTCAGAACTAAACAGTTCTGCACCACAGCACACACACCTGTAAGTTCCTTTATCTTTACAATCATGATACTTTCCACTAAAAGCAGGCTCTGTACCATGATTAACACAAACGTCGTATTGCTCTGGGGTCAGTTCTTTTTTCAAATCTTTATTTTTTGATATTTTTTCGTTCACAAAAACAATGCATGAATCCAATATTAGAAGATTTTTCTATTTTACCTTCTTTCTTTTTTCTTCGGTTCGTTTTTCTGACTCGAATCTCTCTAATTCGTATTCTTTTAGATCAACATATTTGATAATTTTACTGAGATTTGGATGAACATTGTTGATTTGTTTGAACATATCCTGCGCAACTTTTCGGTAGTCTTTGTGTCCCTGAGGAACAGTTCTTAATTCAATCAAATGGCAAGCCTCTCTCAAATTAAGATGCATATAGTAAGGATAATTGTATGCAAAGTTTACTACATATTGCGCTTGTTCAGGCAATGTCTTTCGAATATTGTTAAAAACTTCTTTTGTTTTGTACATACAATCTTTGAACTCTTTATCCATTCCAAGAATTTCCATTTCCTTTGGAATTGAATAACCATGATCTGTTGTAAGAAACTGCCTTCCAAGTGTTAATGCACGGTGCCTATGAAAATCTCTAAACATTCCAAAATTATTAATTAAATCAAAAGTATATCCTGCCATTTCAAATGCTCGTGGAGGTCTATGCCGTCTGTTCTTTCGAATCTTTACAAATTCATTAATTATCTGACTCTTTTTTGCCATCGACATTTTTTTAACATTTGATAGAACAATATGATACGGAATACTTGGAGATTGATCATAAAGAATTCCAGAAATTATGCTGTTGATTGCCTTTGATTCTGGTTCATATTCAACTAATTTTGTAATTGCGTTTTTTGGGACAATTCCTTTGATGTGTTTTTTTGCGAGTTTTGAAGCGGTATTTTTTGCCTGCTTGAAGTACTCCTGTAAGGCTTTACCATATTTGTCATCTGAGCGCCGAACAAAAGATTTGATAGTTGAATCTAACTCTCGCTTGATTTTTGAGGCTAAATCTCGCTCTTCTTGAAGGTTTGAGCTAAACAAAATTGTAAGAAGATATTCAAATGCTCTTCCGTTTCCAGTAATTCCTACATTTGTTAAAGTAGAAGCTGGTAGCAAGCCGCGCAAAATATCAAGTGCTTTGGCTTTTGTTGAACCTTTGTAGATAATATTTGCAGATTTTATATCTCGTTCATTTTTTAATTTTGAAAATAGTTTTTCTTTACCATCTTTAGAATCTTTAAAAGAATATTTTTCAATTGGATATTTTTCTCTAACATATGCAATCATTGGTTCAATGTTTCTTGAATAAACATCAAAATCAAAATTGCAAGCTTCTACATAAGAATCTGCAAATCTGGATTTCATAACTTTTGGTTCACGATAAAATCTGTATTTGCCGTTAGTTTTTTTATTCCATGCAACATAACGAGATGATTTTTCTAAATAAGACAGCCCAATTCTTCTATCTTCGATTTTTTTTACGGCAATATTTGATAATCCTTCGATAGCAATTTGCGCTTCACCCAGTTCTGCAACAGAATCGTCTCCATATTCTAGCAAAACTCTATTGTAGAATTCCTCTCCTCTGTTTTCATTTTTTAAAAACTCATCAAGAAAAATCCTGCGCATGCTTTTGTCAGTTCTACTGTATCTTGACATTAACGCACCTCGATCAACTTGTCTTGGAGTAATTATGGCAAAGACTGGACGATCAACATTTGAAAAATGTGCAGAAAGTACTTTCTTTTCATTTTTAGAAAACTTATCAGACAATACGACCTCAAAGTTCTCTAATTATTAATTTCTATTTCTTTCCTATTTGAATAAGATCAGAACTTGGTTTACTTTGCAATCCTTTTGCTTGCCATCTGAGTAAAACCTCTTTTAGAGCATTTGCATCTTCTTCACTTTCTGTGTACATCAAAGTTGTCACCCATCTACCTTTTCCAGCTTTTCCACCAATTGAATTCATCCAAAAATTTGTTGGCACTGATTTCATAGCTTTACTGTCAGGATCTCTTGTTATGTCAACCCACCTTTTTGAAACAAAATGAAGAATTTCTTCAAGTCCATGTCTGTCAATCATGGGTATCAAAACCATTAATCATGATTTTAAAATTGCGAATATTCAGGCGTGATAAAATTTAGTGAATTTATTCTAACCAATTTTTGAAACCTTCCTAACACCCAGTCGGTTATATCGATCTCAAAATCATAACGCATGACAAATGACGGTAAGGCCCTTATCGGAAAACAAGTCAAAGACATGTATGGCACCTTTTTAGGAAAAGCACTTGGAACAATTACACACATTGATGGCACAATTGAATCTGTAGGTGTTGATTGTGGCTCACAAGGATTGCAGCATATTCCTTTTGAACAAATTGTAGTTCAAGGAGACATTCTCATTTACGTTCCAAAATGGAGATTAGAATCACAAAGACTATTGAAAGAAAAAGAATTAACTTTGCGTCGACTTAAAGCAATGATTAACATTGCATCAGATTATGATGATGTAAAAGAAGATACATCAATAATTCATGAAAAATACAAATCAAATCTTTCAGCATTAGAAGAAACTGAAAAACAACTAAAGGCAAAGTTAGAAGCAAGATTAGAAGAACTTAATGATCAAATGAAATCTGTAAAGATGTTTGAATTTGATGCCAAAGTTCAATTCAACAGCAATGAGATAACTGAACAAACATACGAATCAGTACGAAAACTCACCACTGAATACATTGAACACATAACCCATGAAACATCAGAAATTTCAAACATACAAAGACGTATTGCAGATCTTAACTTTGAGGTACAACAAGCAACAGAGCCTCCAAAAAAACACCTAGAAGAATCAGCACTATCATATCTTGATTCAGAATCTGGTGAGGCTACAACAGTTATTGCAAAGCTTCCAGAAGCACCAACAACTGATCCAATTCCAGAACCTCCAACTGAAACAATTCCAGAAGCCCCTGTTGAACCATCTTTTGAAACAGAACCTGAACCAGAACCCGAACCTGAACCAGAACCATCTATGGAAGCAGAGAGCGGTCCTCCAGTACCACAACCTATTAGCTCAGTATCCATGCCAGAGCCTCCAGAAGAAACCGTATCAGAATCAGATGATAAAAAACCTGATAATGATTGGTTATCTAGAATGCAAGCACAATAGATTTTTCAAATCTTTTTAGAAATTATTCGCTGATTTAACATTTAGAAATCACTAGAATCAATGATAATTGGTTCTCTATGGGCGATATCTTTGAAATTGGTCTAGGAAATAATGATACAGAAACAAGAAAACGAGCAGATTCGGATTTTGTGAATTTTTGGGATGAGGAGGCAAAAAAATTATCTTGGTTTCAGCCATGGACTAAAACCCTTGATTGGAACCCTCCCTTCGCAAAGTGGTTTCCTGGAGGCATGATTAATGCATCCTATAATGCTCTAGATATTCATCAAAAATCAAGGTCAGAAAAGCCTGCCATTTTGTGGGAAGGCGAAAATGGTGAATCTAGAACCCTGACATACAAGGATCTCTGGAAAGAGGTTCAAAAATTTGCAAATGTTCTCAAATCACTAGGCATCAAAAAAGGAGACAGAATCACAATCTATCTTCCAATGGTTCCTGAATTGCCAATATCCATGTTAGCGTGCTCCAGAATTGGCGCAACTCATACAGTTGTTTTTTCCGGATTTAGCTCATCGTCTCTTAAAGACCGAATTGATGACTCGAAATCAAAAATCGTGATTACTGCCGATGGCGGTTATCGTAGGGGGTCTGTGGTAAAACTCAAAGAGGTAGTTGATGAGGCAATCAATGATTTAGATTTTGTTCAAAACGTCATCGTTTTAGAGAGGACTAAAAACAAAATCACACTAAACCCAAAGGACAAACTTTGGGGCGATTTGATGAAATCAACATCATCAGAATGTGAGACAGAAAAACTAGAGAGCACACACCCTTTGTACATTTTGTACACATCTGGAACAACTGGAAAACCAAAAGGGGTTTTACATGGAACTGGTGGATATCTTACTCATTTGAATTCTACATTCAAGTGGG
>JBHIUX010000022.1:0-13147 GCA_042138065.1 Nitrosopumilaceae archaeon | reverse complement strand
TGTTTTGACAGTAGCTGCATCTCTTGTACTAGTCAAAGAAACAAAAAAACGAATTGTTGATTTGAAAAAAGGGCTTCATTCTATGAAATATGCCCCAATTGCGTATGGAATACTTTTTGCGTATATATTTTTGGCATTTGAGTACGTTGACGAAATTCCAATTCTAAATTGGAGTTGGTTGGGATACAATATTGCATTTGGTCCCTTTGCAGATCAGGGATTCTGGGGAATTGTTCCCTTTGTACCGCTTCTTGTTTACATGTTCATTCACATTAACTATGTAGAAGAATTGTATTTTAGAAAATCAAAAAAGATGGTTGTGGTTTGGGCATTAATTCACATTGCAATGGGAATAAAAATTCACATGGCGTTAATCTTGTTACCAATTGGATTTTTGTTCAAGTATATTTATGATAAGAAGGGAATTGAGCATTCTTATGCAATGCATTTTGCAACAAATGTGTTAATTGTGATATCGCTATTTTTTTCGTTTCTTTCTTGATTCACGTGGTTCTCTGGTAAAAAAGATCCATCCAACTAAAGCACCTAACATGAGATTGATCACTCCCATTGTGGTAAACATGAAATTTGGTTGATTGATGCCAAGACCATTTCCTATTAAAATTCCAAAAACTCCTGTTCCTAAAAACAAAATCATAAGGACCTTGAGTTTTTTTGCTGGAAGATTCTTGAATTTCATCGTCGATTTGCTCAAGAGTGAACATTATTAAAAATTGACGGTAATTTGAAAAACATAATCAGCTCCAAGATAACACTTTAAACCATCCAAATTTGCATTTTACCTCGTGCCAATGTAGCTCAGCCTGGCTAGAGCATTCGCCTTGTAAGCGAAAGGTCGAGGGTCCAAATCCCTCCATTGGCTTTACTTCTAACATAATAGCTCACTAATTTTTAACAATGGTTTATTAGACCATAGGATTAGCTCTTTAGTATCGGAATAATGACGGAGCAAGCAATGAGCTTTTTCTGTCATTGCTTAAGAGCGAAAAAATAATGACAACATTTGAACAATTAGGAATTAAGAACACCATTTTAGATGGGATAAAAGAAATTGGATTTACTGAAGCTTTCCCTATTCAAGAAGCTGCAATTCCAGTTTTGCTTACTGGAAGAGATGTAGTTGGTCAAGCCCATACGGGCTCTGGAAAGACTGCAGCATTTGCAATTCCAATGCTGCAAGACATTACTCCAAAAAAAGGAATTCAAGGTCTAGTTGTTGCCCCAACAAGAGAGCTTGCAATGCAAATTTCTGAGGAGGTTAGAAAGTTTGGCAAGCATACTGGAATTAAAGTTGCCACAATATATGGCGGTCAAGGAATGGGAACACAGCTTGAAGCACTAGCAAGAGGAGTTGAAATTCTTGTTGCAACCCCAGGAAGACTAATTGATCATATGAAAAGAGGTTCAATCAAACTAAATGATGTAAAATACGTGGTACTTGACGAAGCAGACACCATGTTAGATATGGGATTTATTGATGATATACAATTCATTTTAGACCTTACTCCTGAGCAAAAAGTAATGTCACTATTTTCGGCAACAATGCCAACTGAGATTCTAAGATTGTCTGAAGATTATTTAAGAAATCCAAAACACTTTCTTCTTGATGCCGATGATCTCAGCGGAGAAGGAATTGACCAATCTTATCTTGTGATTAAAGACCGTGACAAACTAACACACTTGGTAAATTTCATCAATGAAAATAAAACTGGACAGACCATAGTTTTCTGTTCTACAAAAAACAGAACAAGAGATGTTGCCAGAATGCTAAGAGGTAAATTTAATGTCGTAGTAATTGAAGGTGACATGTCTCAGCATAAAAGAGAGATGTCAATGTCCAAATTCAGAACTGGTAAGGCAGACATTTTGGTTGCCACAGATGTTGCGGCAAGAGGAATAGACGTTCCGCAGGTTGCTCTTGTAGTAAATTATGATATTCCAAATCAAGAGATGGTTTACTTTCACAGAATTGGAAGGACCGCAAGGGCAGGAGCAAAAGGAAGAGCAATTACACTTGTTTCTTACTCATCACTTGGAGACTTTAACTTGATTAAGCGTCAGGTAAAAGTTGAGATGACTGATTTGAACAAAGAAATGGGAATTGAGATTAGAATTCCAGACCCATTGAAAAGAGAAGTTCCTCAAAGAGGGCATGGAGGTTATCAGAGCAGAGGTCCACGTTCAAGTTTTCGAAGTAGAGGACCACGTTCAAGCTATCAGAGTAGAGGTCCACGTTCAAGCTATCAGAGTAGAGGTCCACGTTCAAGTTACCAAAGTAGAGGACCTAGTTCTGGGGGTAGAAAAGAGTCGGGAAGAAGTGATGCAAGAGATGAAAGAGATTTTGGTGGAAAGAAACACTCTGGTAGACCATATGGAAAAAAGTATTATGGTTTGCGTAGCAGATGGTAATCAGATTTTAAGATTTAAAGACTAGTTTCAATAAAAGATTGTGAAGATAAAGTAATGCATGTTGGATATATTTTATTGAATTGTGATCTTGGATCTGAAGAATACATTGTAGAAGAGTTAAGACAAATTCCTGAAGTAAAAAATGCCTACCTTACTTTTGGCGCTTATGATGTTATAGCAGAGGTTCATGCTAATTCACAGGAAGATTTTGAAAAAACGGTGTCATCAAAAATAAGAAAACTGGCCAGAGTTGTTAGTACCATGACACTAAATGTGATAAACCCCGAATGATTGTTATATTAGAATAGTAGGATTTTGTTGGAAATGGATAAAATCGAATATGATGGTACCGTTTGGGCAATTAATCATAACAACCCTGAACCACTAGTAGAGCATTGTATTAGGGTTTTACAACAATACGGAGTTAAAAAAGAAGACATTGTGTTAACTGATGCTCCTGAAAATGTTAAAGTTGGAGCAATTGTAGTTGAAATTTGGCCTCATCATCTTGATATTGGCAGGGTAAGAACAATTAGAAATGAGTCTTTTATCAGCGGGACGGTCATGGTCATAGAATTAAAAACCGATATTGATGGAAATTACATAGATTAGTTTTGAAAAAAAAGAAAATTCAGCGAATAGTAATAGTCACCATAATTGCAGCAATTGTTGGGGCAATTGTTGTATACAATTACAATATAGATCAAATCAAGGCAAAGGGATTTTATTTTGGAAACGAATTGCAACAAATCCAAGATGACGTTGCAAAATTACAAAATGACTTTTCATCAAAAATTGTTCAATGGGAAGAAGGTGATCTTACCAAAAAGGAGCTTTTAGAATATGCGAAAAATCATGTTTCAGAGATGGAGAAAATCATTCCTAGATATGATCAATTAGTTCCTCCTGAACCATATGTATCATCAGTGGAATTATTCAGATTATCAACAGAATCTCAGATTGAAAGTGATAAAGAATACATCAAATGGATTGAAACTGGTGACGAGTCGTATATGATTAGATCGGATTCTCTGATTCAAGAGGCCTTGCAGTATGAATTGGCAGCTCTATCAGAGTACAAAGAAGCTCAACTAGGATTAAAACAATAACTTCTTTAATTAAAACGATGAAAATAGTTTGTTGAAAACATACCTACTGCTGGCGATTCCTCTAATTTTTGGAACTTGTAGTGCATGGGCAGAAGTTTCAATTCAAAACGACCAGCATTATTTTGCAACTGATGGTTCTTTACACATTGTTGGTGAAATTCAAAATGATCTAGAAGTTCCATTAAACCAAATTGACGTGCATGTGACGCTGTACTCTGAAAGTGAAATTGTAGATACTATTAGAACCAGTTCCTTGGTGAACACCATAATGCCTGGAATGAAGGGACCGTTTGATCTTATAATTACAGGTCAAAAGGCTCAGATTATTGATGACTATGTTGTTGATGTTGACTATAAGGTAAGTATCCCAAAGAGTCAGGTAATTGATATTACCTCGTCAGATATTTCTCGGGACAAATTCGATAATATTATGATTACTGGAACAGTGGCAAACAATGGAGAAATTACGGCAAATGCGATTTCTATTGTTGCAACACTTTATGACAAGGAGGGAAATGTTGCCGCAGTATCAAAATCTCTTGCAAAGCCTGATTATCTAAGATCAAATGATGAGGTATTCTTTTTGGTTCCAGTAACTGACAAGCACCAAACAACTAGTGTTGTGGATTATGCTCTAGTTGCAGAATCTGAAGAATATGCTGCGGCACCAGAATTTCCAGTTGGAACATTGTTGTTACTTGGCGGTTCAGTTTCTGCTTATGTAATTTTGACACGTTATTCAACAAGAACAGTTCCAAACCTTATTTCTGCAACAACTTCATCGTAGAGACATGGTAATCTCAAAGGAGAATAAAGAATACATAGAAAGTTTGATTCACTATTACATTAGCGAAGCCTCTTCATATGAACAAATTGCAGAAGGTTTTGTGCCTGAAATTGATTCGGTGGTAGATACTGCTTTTGGAATCATTACGGGAAATATTTATTCAGAATTTTTGCAAGCGTATCTAAATCAAAAAACTGAAGTGAGTGTTGATGACATTCAGGAATTTTTTGGTATCATTAAGGAAAGAGCCCCGTTAATTAAAAAAGCCATCATGGAAGGAGCCTCATCAGTTCCTGAAGAGCACGAAATTTTAAAGTAATTTAATTTTGGAGAAACTGGCCTCGTAGTGAGGCCAGCTCTCATGACTCTATCTTGGGACATGGCCCTCGCAGTAGGACGCTATGATAGATATTTTCTGGTCTGGGAATTTGCGATATGGAACAATTGGTTTCAAGTATTAAAACACTTACGTAGAAATGATCAGTAAGCTGATCTCAATTAGTTAGAATTTAATTTCAATGTGATCTGGAACTGATATGAAAGTTAACGGCAGCAAAATAATTTTTGGGATGGGAGTTGGATTTGCCGTAGCCATGATGTTTGTAGCACTATATTTTGCACTAGGTTAGAATTTTCTAGGTAGAGATAAATGCAATCTGTACAGTTTTTCCATATGGCAGAAGAAACCGAGTTCAGAGTAGCTCAGATAGTAGATAATGGGCAGGTGGTTCAATTATCCCTTGTTGAAAATGTTCAAACTGAACCAATTTCACAAAAGCAAATGATCAAAGAATCTGTTTCACAAAAACTAGATGCTGAAACAAAAGAGCAAGTTATGCCCCTGTTGGATGCAATTTTACAAGCACAGCCAACAATAAAGGTCAAAAGCTATCAACAAACATCAATCAACATTACGATGCCAAGAAGTAGGTACGAATCTCTTGGTCGCCCTCAAGTTGGCCAAATTCTTAAGGTGGATTTGACAAAAATTTAGAATTTTTCTAAACAAATAGTTCTATGATATAGGTAAAAGCCATTGCAAATCCTGCAGCGCCTGGAATTGTAATCAACCATGCAACGACAATTTGTCTTCCTACTTTCCAACGAACTGCATGTCTTCTTCGTGCAGCACCTGAACCCATAATAGTTCCAGTAATTGCATGAGTTGTACTTGCAGGAATTCCAAGTGTTGCAAAAATTGCTAGCATCAGTCCACCACCTGTTTCTGCTGCAAATCCCTGATATGGTCGGAGTCTGGTAACTCTCAAGCCAAGTGTTTTAATCACTTTGTATCCGCCAAAGAAGGTGCCTAATCCCATTGCAGTAGCTGCTGCAAATATTACCCATAATGGCATTTCAATTTCAGGAATTATGCCAGCTGCAAACAAAACAAGAACAATTATTCCCATTGTTTTTTGTCCATCATTTGCTCCATGAGTAAGAGCAAACCATGCAGATGATATTATTTGTAATTTACCAAATGTTCTATTTACTGGTGCAGAGCGGCGAGTTGCAAAAATAGTAATTATTAGACTGGTTATCAATAAACCAAAAATCATCCCACCTACAGGAGCAATGACAATGCCGGCGAAAACTTTAGTCAATCCATCTAAAACTAATTTTTCAAAACCTAATCCAGCTATACCAGCCCCCATAATTCCACCAATTAAAGAATGGCTGTTAGAAATTGGTAATCCAAATACTGTACAGATTGTACTCCAAGTTATTGCTCCTGCCAAACCTCCAATAATCATGTAGACAGTAATATCATCAGGGGAGACGATTCCTTTTGCAATTGTCGTTGCTACTGCAACGCCGAAGACAAAAGGTCCCACAAAATTAGCAGCAGCAGACAGTGATACTGCTTGAATAGGTGTCAAAACACGAGTTCCTATTACTGTTGCAACAGAGTTTGCAGAATCATTAAAACCGTTTACAAAATCAAAAGCTAGGGCTGTTCCTATTGCTATTATTGCTATTTCAAGAGACATTTCATTCCCTAGGCATACTTTAAGACAATATCTTCTACTACATCGGCAACATCAACACATCTATCAGAGGCAGTTTCAATTGCTTCATAGATGTCTTTGAGTTTGATTATATTTACAGCGTCATTTGATTCAAACAATTTTCCAACTGCTTCTCGATAAAGATCATCAATTGTATGTTCAATATCACTTGTTGTTCTGCAGTGATTAATGATATCATGTTTTCCTTTAAGAGAACCTAGTTTTGAAATCATGAATTCGACTTCTTTTGTAGCTTTGGTGAGTTCTTTAGAAATTTCTAACATGTAGGGCGGAGCAGAAGTAATATGATAGCTTACTGTTCTTCCCGAAACGCCTTCAATGAAATCTATTACATCATCAGTTTTAGATGCAATTCTTTGAATGTCTTCTCTATCTAGAGGAGTGATGAATGTTTTATTTAGTTCAGCGAAAACGGAGCGTGTTAAGGTATCTGCCTCACGTTCAAGTTTTTTAATTTTGGTATGATGTTCTTGAACATTTTCAATATGGCTGAATAATTCAACAAGTTCTTCTGAGGTTTCAACTGCCTTTTTAGCAAGATCCTCCATGAGAGCAAGAATTTCTTTTTCATTTGACTTGACCCAAGAAAGCCATTGTCCCATAGTTTGTCGAGATAAATTACTGGATTAAAGACTGCTCCGCATATACTATATGAAACTATATAGCGATCATTTTGTTTTTGAAATATGTGAGTTATATAAAAAAACCACTTGTTGGAATCATTATGGGTTCAAGCTCAGATAGTAGAATTATGCACGGAGCTGCCGAAATATTAGATCAGTTCAAAGTAAAACATGAAGATCAAATAATTTCTGCACATAGAACACCAACAAGATTAGAAGAATATGCAAAACATGCTGAAAAAAATAACTTTAAAGTAATTATTGCAGGAGCAGGAGGAGCAGCACATCTACCTGGAATGATAGCATCACACACTGTAATTCCAGTGATTGGCGTTCCAATTCTTGTGTACAATGACAAGGACAAAAAAGCCGAAAAGACAAAATTTTCAGCATTTGGGGGATTAGATTCACTGTTATCTATTTCTGAAATGCCAACAGGTTCTCCAGTGGTAACTGTAGGAGTAAACAAATCAGCAAATGCTGGAATATACGCAATGAAGATTCTAGCAAATGAATTTGAAGATTTGAAAAAGAAACTAAAACGTCACAAATCCGATCAACACAAATCTGTTTTAAAAGAATCAGAGATGCTCAAAAAACACGGATTAAAAAAGTTCGTAAAAAAGAAATTCAAGTAATCAAAGTTGTTTTTCTATTTCAGATATTGTTTCTAAGGGCAACGAACAAGTAAAGTCCTTGCAGACAAATACAGTTGTTTTGTCATTTTGGAACTGTTTTCCTTCAAAGAAAGGCAATTTTGAAAGACTGTTTAGCTGATTCTCATTTTGAACTGTTACAAGAATTGATTCAGGAATGAATCTATTTGTTAAAGAATCAACAATTTCTTTGTTTTTTGGATTCAAAACAGTGATTTCAGTTGGTTTTTGTAAATACATAAAAGCAGTATTGAGTAAATGACCAAATCCAAATGGGTTTTCAGCAGCCATTTGAGCCTGATTTTCTAAAATTTTTGTTGAAGTTTCCAAGAATTTTTTATCCTGAGTTAGATGGAATAGTCTTAGCAAAAGGTTTGCTGCAACTGAATTTCCTGAAGGAAGAGAAAGGTCATAGTTGCTTTTTGGTCTGATGATGAGTTTTTCATGATCATCTGCGGTCATGAAAAATGAATTTGTTTTTTCATCCCAAAAGTGCTCAATTAAATTATTTGCAATCGCTTTAGCTCGCTCAAGATATTTTAATTCTGGATTTATTTCAAATACATCTAACAATGCTGCTCCAAAATAGGAATAGTCTTCAAGGTAGCCCTGAATCTTTGCGCTTCCATCTTTGTATGTTCGCAATAATTTTCCATCTTTGACTAGATAGTTTTCAATAAATGAAATACATTTTTCAGCAGCGTCAAGATACTTTTTCTCCTTTGTTACACGATATCCTTTTGCAAGTGCAGTAATCATCAATGCATTCCAAGAGGTGAGAACTTTATCATCAAGACCAGGCGCAATTCGTTTTGAGCGAACCTCAAGTAGTTTTTTTGCATCTGAATCTAATTGCTCTCGTAGCTTATCTTCTGATAATCCACACTGAAACGCCACAGAAGACAGATTGACATTATTGCAAAGAATTGATTTTCCTTCCCAGTTTCCGCCGTCTGTCACATCATAGAATAGGCAAAATGCATCAGCATTATCTCCCAAGATTTCCTTGATTTCACTTTTCTTCCAAACATAGAATTTTCCTTCTTCTCCTTCCGAATCAGCATCTTGAGCAGAATAAAAGCCACCTTCCTTTGATGTCATTTCTCGTAAAACATAATCCAAAGTTTTTCTAAGAACATCAAGATAGAAACTGTCTTTTGTGATTTGATATGCTTCTACATAATTTACAGGGATTAGGGCGTTATCATACAGCATTTTCTCAAAGTGTGGTACAAGCCACATTGCATCGGTAGAGTATCTATGAAACCCACCACCAATTTGATCAAAGATTCCCCCTCTTGCCATTTTTTTCAGAGTCTTTAATGCAAATTCATTAAATTTTGAAATTCCTGACAGTTTTGAGTATCGAAACATGAATGAAATGTTGGCAGCGTTTGGAAATTTTGGTGCCTGACCAAAGCCACCAAAGGTTTGATCACCCATCTGAAGTAAATTTACTGCAGCCTCATCAAGAATTGGTTTTTCAAGCTTTGAGCTGGTTTTTACAGTTTCAGTTTTTTGCAAAGTTTGCAAAAAATTTTCTGCAGCCATTTCAATGTCTTTTGGTTTTTCTTTCCATGCTTGAGAAAGTTGTTTCAGCAAACTACCAAAACCAGGACGTCCATAAGAATCCAAGATTGGAAAGTATGTTCCAACATAGAATGGTTTTTGATCAGGAGTTAGAAAAACACTCAGTGGCCAGCCCCCTTGACCTGTTGCAATCTGGCAAACCTTTTGATAAATGTCATCAATGTCTGGTCTTTCTTCTCTGTCGACTTTGATGTTGATAAAATTCTCATTCATTGTTTTGGCAATTTCTTCGTTTTCAAATGATTCATGTGCCATAACATGGCACCAATGGCAAGAGCTATACCCGATGCTAAGAAAGATTGGTTTGTTTTCTTGTTTTGCTTTTGCTAGTGTTTCTTCATTCCATGCATACCATTGAACAGGATTGTGTGCATGTTGAAGCAAATAAGGACTAGTTTCATTTATGAGTGAGTTTTCTGCCACAAGGAAATAGATCTTTATTGTTATTTGTACTTAATCGGTCTTGGAGTATTTTTTCTCATCCTCTAATTCAAAAATCCTTACGTTAATTTTTGAAAGAAGTTTGACTTTGGATTTGTGGGCCTTTTTGTTGTGACTATAATCTTTTTTCTCAACTAACTCTCGTAGTCTTTCTAATTTTTCAAGTGGCAATTCCTTAAAGGCTTTTTTTGAACTTGATATAATTTGTAAGAGTTCTACTCGTTCACGATCTTCTTTGGTAATTTTTTCTGCCACTTGGTTTGAAACTGATTTTGGTCCTTATTTTTCTTGTTAGGGAATCTTAAAATTTCGTTTAAAATTTGAGTGATATATGGAAAAAATGCGTGCGATGGTTCTTTCTGGATGTGCACCAATAGAATCAAAACCTTTGAAATTATCAGATATTGACAAACACAAAATTCAAAATTCTCATCAAATTCTGCTTAAAATTGAGGCGTGTGGAGTATGTCACTCTCAGCTACATGGCATTGAAGGTGATTGGCAAGACCTTGGAATTCCACCTACACTTCCAACAGTTCCAGGTCATGAAGTTGTTGGAAAGGTTGTAGAGATTGGAAAAGATGTAACAAAATTCAAAGTTGGTGACACAGCTGGTATCTCACCACTTTTAGATTCTTGCATGAAATGCCAATACTGCAAAGAAGGAAAAGAACAGCTTTGTGAAAACATGGAAGTTCTTGGCGAATCACTTAGAGGAGGATATGCAGAATACGTCAATGTTTCAGAAGACTTTGCAACAAAGGTTCCAGATTCAATGAAGCCTGAATATGCTGCGCCATTGTTTTGTGCAGGAATTACTGCATACAAAGCTGTCAAAGCAGCTGAACCTGCACCTCAGAAAAAAGTTGCAGTGTTTGGGATTGGAGGTGTTGGCCACATGGCAATACAGTTTGCAAAATTAGAAGGATGTCATGTCATTGCAATTTCACGAAATCAAAAACATCTTGATGTGGCAAAAAGACTTGGTGCAGCAGATGTAATGAAATATTCCTCAAATCAAGAAGAGTTTCTAAAACAATTAAAGGAAAAATATGGCTTATTTGATGCAGCAATTGTTTTTGCGCCAGCTGATGAAGTTACTGACACTGCAATAAAATCAATCAAAAAAGGTGGATCGGTTGTAATTGGAACTGTTGGAGAGATTTCTTCGTTTTTAGCGTTTGAAGAAAAAACAATTCGTGGGACATTAATTGGTTCAAGAAAAGACATGGAGGATGTAATACGAATTGTTGATCAAAACAAACTAGAGGTTGTTTCAGAAGTTTATCCTCTAGATCAAGCCAACGAAGTGCTCAAAAAGCTAAAAGATTCTGAAATAGATGCAAGAGCAGTTCTTATTCCTTAAATAAAAGACAGTTATCTTTTCAATCGTGAATTGCATTAGGTGCCACCATACTGATGAAGCACATAGACCATCAGATTCTAGTGATTCTCTTCTAAAGGTGGGAAAGTGTCAGATTCCAGGATGCACCTGTCAGCAATACTTGGATGCCATAAAACAAATCGACGAAGACCTCTTGTAAGGGTCAATAATTCATATACTAAAACGAATTTTCTACTCTTATGAAAAAGCAATCTCATGCAGATGAAATGAGAAAGGAACTTGATATCATGCAGTCAAAAATTAATGCTCTTGAGGTTGTTGCGTCTGATGAATATCAAAAAGGAGTTGTTAAGGTGTTACGTGCACTTGTTCAAGGCCAGGTTCATACAATAAATGAATTTGAACATTTGAAAAAGGCAATTGACTTGGTTACTTTGCAATTATTTGAAACCCAAAATAAAATAAAATCATGATTTTAATCTAGTGTCACTAAGACCGCATTCGGTGCATTTCATAAAACTGCTTGGTCAATTCAACAATATAAGATTGCTATTCACTTTCTGCATTACAAACTGGCTTGTACTTTGAAATTGTTTTGTAAACAATTCGTTCACGTTCTTCTTTATCTGACTTGAACATTGGAAGAATTGAAAGATACAGGTTATTCTCAGAACCTGCATGAGAAATCCAACATTTGAATTTCTCATTTTTTGTGAAAAAATTCTTTTCATCAGTTTTTTCGCATTGATCAACATATAACATATTGAATCTGTCTTTTTCTCTTTCAAAAATTATGTAAACAACCTCTTCCATTGGTGGCCCCCACTCTGATAGTTTGATTGGTCCAAGGAATTCATAATGCAAAATTTGAATTGTCAAGTACCAGAATTTTGTGAAACTCGCTTTTCTTTTTTCCGGAATTTTTGAAAATGGTGCTAATTTTGATCGGATTTTTGGCTTGAAAAGAATAAATGCCTCAAGAGAAGAGATTCGCTAAATGAAAGAGCCTCACAATCATGCAAAAGTAGGTTATTCGATGATTGTAGTTTCTGCGTCGCTTACTGCAATAGCACTAATTGGACTTGCAATTGGTAGTGATGTTCTATATGCCGATAGGATTCAGAGAGCAGAAACTGCTCACTTTGAAGAATGCAAAGCCAATGATTTTGTAGGTGAGAGTTGTGAAAAATATATGGTTTTTGTTCAAGCTGACAGATGTATTGAAAACAGAGACCTAGAAAGCTCAGAATGTTATTTGTACAAAACATACGTGCAATCTGCAATTTTTGAAGAATGTAGAGCTAACAAAGACATTGAAAGCCCACAATGTCAACCATATATTGGGAAATTTTCTGTTGAATCAGAATCTTAATTACAAATATCCATTTGCAAAGTCTTCAAGAGCATTTTGATTTCTTGTTAGCTTGTTCATCTCATAAAATGCTCCACCAATAATTCCTGCTTGATAAAATGTGTAGAGATAGACTTGAGAATTTGTTGGATCACTTTGGGTAAAGCTTAACGCAAGCATTGAAAAGAAAATAAAGGTTCCAATAAATGTCAAAAATTTATTAAGATTTCCTCCCAATCCCACAATTCTTCTTGTTGCAGCCGCCATTAGTGAAATACTTGAAACTATTAGAAAGGTTGCACCGCCATTTGATTTAACATAATCAATTGCCCACACATGCAAACCATCATCGAAAATTGAGGTAGTTGGCATCAGACTTCCTCCATTAAGTGCAAATCCTACCGCACTGAATAATCCTCCAATTACAAAAAAGAATAACAAAATTTTCATGACTGATCTTTTAAACGGACTACGAGTTTCAGAAGGCTTCATGGCACGCTCAGTAATTCTTATTCCATAAAGGAATCCAATTGCAAGTGCAGGACCAAACAAGATATTTGATAAAATCGGAGACTCTTCACTAATACCAGTGATTTGAGGATAAAATATCAAAAATACAATTAATGCAGTTATGGCTGCTACTCCAAAAATTATTAGATTTAGGTACTTTGCACCACTAGACTCTGATACATTATATTCCCAATTGTACACCCTTGAGGATTTACAAAAGCAGATTAAAGAAATAATCAAAAAACATTTGTTCAAATTATCAATTCTGTTTACCT
>JBHIUX010000021.1:0-13347 GCA_042138065.1 Nitrosopumilaceae archaeon | reverse complement strand
TTTGTTAATTGTTGGAGCGCTAATCATAGTAGGAATGGCATTATCATTTTACGGTTCCCAGTTAATCACAGAGGATCTAGTTACTGAGCAGGTTGATTTAGCCGCTGGAGAAAAATTTGAAACAATAGCTGAGCTTGATCCAACTATTTCAGAATCTGGGGTATATGTTGTACAAACAACCAATTTTAAAGAGAATGCAATTTTTGTAAAAATATTTGATCCGTTTGGAAGCCAGTTAGTATCAAAAACTATTGAATCAGAATCATCTGAAGATAGATTTGAAATTTTATCGGAAGGAGAATATCAAATAGTTGTTGAAAACGCTGGCAGTGAAAATACAACTATTTTTTTAGCCATAGGTCACTTACCAGATACTAGTAAATTATCTGTAGGGATAACTGGATTCTACATTCTAATTGTTGGCATGATTGGAATTGCTGGACTAGTAATTTTGGCAATTAAAAATAAAAGAAAAAACAAGCTTAGTTAAGGTAACTATCCATTTTTGTTAATCCGTCAGTTACTGAAGAGAAGTTTTCATCATTCTCCATAACCTTAGAAAGTTTTTCTGCATCTACAGAGTATACGATTTTGTCATTTTCTGTTTTTTCTTTTACAAAATCAAACTTTAGTAAATAGGATAGACGTTCTCTAACTTCTTCCTCTGAAATTCCTGATTTTTCTGCAAGATATGATGATTCCTTACCACCACTTTCTAATTCAGCAAGAATTTCAGAAATGTTTGGTTCAAATAAACATTCAATTATTTTGTCTTTATCTAATTTTTCATCCATTATGATTACCAGTTTTGTTTTGAATTTAAAATCTTCCGGGTATTATAAAGATAGTCGTGAACTAGGACTTTATCCATATTTTCTTGGTTGATGTGGTAGGTTTTTCCCTTCAATTCTTTTTCTAGTTCTTGAACATAGTTCAAGAGTTCTGCTTCCTCACTAACTACGATAGTATCAATTTTAATTCCATCTCCTATGCACTTTTTTGCCTCAAGTAGTGTCCTTTTGTTTATTTTTGGGTCCACTTTTTTGTAGCGATAGCAAAGATAGACAAGCCGGTCTGGATTAGAGTCTAGATTCATACTACGTTCATTTTTTATTTTAGAAATAAGTGAGGAGTCTGGAGAATAGAAATTTGAATAAGGTTTTTCAGAAACAATTTCATTTTTTTGTTGTTCGTTTTCAACAAAACAAGCACTAGGTTGACCATCAGTAATCATAACAATTCTTTTGTTTTGCGCAGGATTTTTTTGTAAAATTTTTCGTGCTAGTCTTAATGCTGCTTGATAATTAGTGTAATGTAAAAAATTATCATTTGCGTCATATGTTTTCAAAAATGGAATATCAAAAGGATTAACAGTTGATGCCATTGATGCAAATCCTACTACAAAAATTGAATCATTTGGGAAAAATTTCTTATTAAGAACATAAAGACTCCATAATGCTTTTTTTGCAGCCTCAATTCTACTTCTACCATTTTTGCCAAGAGAGTATTTCATAGTGGAGCTTAAATCAATACAATAAACTACAGCCACTCGTACATCTTCAAGAGTTTCAAATTTTTCAAAATCATCAGGTTCAATTGATATTGGAAAATCAATTTGTGATTTTATTTTGGAAATTCGTTGTACTGAATTCAAGAGGGTGTGAGGGGTGCTTAGAAATTTTATATCATCACCAGGCTCAAATTTTTCTGTAGTATCTATTATTACATTTCCATCACCTGAATAGTTTGTTTCGTGCAAACCAAAATCATCTGAAGTCAGATCCTTCATAACTTCATGAAGGATTTTTGCCCCAATCTCAAAAAATCCCTTATTTGTCAGCCATTTTTTTTCATCACGAAGGTATCCTTGCTCTTTTAACAATTTTGTAATAGATGCAGATCCTTCTTCCTGCTCTACTTCTTGGATTTTTGTTTCACTTTCTTGTTCTTCTTTTGGATTGTTAGAGTTTTGAAGAATTGCCTCGAGTTCTTCCATAGTTGGTGGCTTTTCTTTCATTGCCTGTTTTGCTAGAGTTTCTAAAATTTGCTGAATTTTGTTCTCAGTTAATTGCTCTTCTGATTTTGATTTGCCTTTGTCTTTTTTACTTGAAAAATAAACTAGATTTTTAGTATCAAGCCGAGACATATCCAGCCTCATTTTTGTCCAAAACTTTTGGTGATGTCCAGCATAGCCCCTCTAGAATGATTTCAACTAGAGAGGAGTATAATTCATCTAATGATTCAACTAACTCGACATTTCTAGAATCAATCTTGTAATGTTTTGCATGCTCTTTTAAGGTATTTTGAGAAGATTTCATAGTTTCAATTTTTGATTCAACAAGATTTTTCAAGATGGAAAATTTTTCAAGTTGGTTACTGTATGAGGTTTGGCCATTTTTCCAGATAAAATTTTGTGAAACTTGGAAAGTTTTTTCTGAAAATTCTTGCTTAATTGATTCTAGTAATTGATTATCAATGTCTTCTAAATATTCAAGGCAGGTTTCTTTTATTGATTCATTTAATAGTTCGTTGAATATTTTTTCTCGATTTTGTATTGTATCATCTAGTTCTGATAATTCGAATTTAATAATTTGATTAAGACAATGTGTGTCAGATATTCGTGGGACCGATAAAATTTTCTTTGAAAGTGCTCTAGTTCTTTCAGCCTCTCCTACTAACAGCTCTAATCCATGTATTCCCAGCCTTACACTAACACCCCTGTCTTGATTAATTTGTGTGGAAATTCTCATTTTTTGTGCAACCAATGCCAAAGTTTTCAATAATGAAGATGTGATTAACGATTTTGGAAGATTAGCCTCTTGAAGAATTATCATCATTTCATCTTCAATTTTTTTAGGATAGTGAGTATGAATGTGACTCTTTAGTCTATCAAATAATGGTTCTATGACTTTACCAGAATGAGTGTAATCAATAGGATTCGCTGTTGCAAAAAAAGCGATTTTTGGTTCAAAAATTACTGGATAAGAGCCGGTGGTAAAACGTCCTTCTTGTAAAACAGAAAGCAATGCAACCTGTTTTCTAGGATCAAGTACTGGTAATTCATCAATGCAAAATATTCCATGTTTGGCTTGCATTAGTTGGCCTGGAGAATACGAGTCTATTTTGTACATTTCCACTCCCTTCTTTGCTACTTTTATTGCATCTATGTATCCCACAAGATCTTTTACAGAAATATCAGGTGTTGCAAGAACATACTTGTATCTATCTTTACCTTCAACCCATCTAATTGGGGTTTCAAGTTTTTTTTCACGAATTTTATCTTCGCTTTCAGGACTAACAAAGAATTTTGGATTTATTGTATTATCTTCTTTATCTTCTAAGAGAGAAATCAATTGGTTCTTTGGTAAATCCATTGGGCAATCGTTTGTAATACTATGTTGAATGATTGGAATTGGTGAAAGTAAATTTTCAGCAATTGTTTGCACCAGCTTTGTTTTTGCTTGGCCAATTTGGCCAATTAGGAAAATGTCATGTCCTGAAAGAATCGCTCTGTCAATTGATGGAATAACATCATCATCAAAACCAATGATTCCAGGATATTTTGATTCTTCTCGTTCAATTTTTAAGATTAGGTTCTTTCGAATCTGTTCTTTAACTCCAACTAGTTTGTAATTAATTTCTAAAAGGTCGCCAAGTGTTTTTACATCAGCAAAATCTTCTGGCACTCCTGCTTGAATTTCAGTATATTTTGGATCAGAGCTATAACATCGCCCTACAATTTCTTCATAGTTTTCTGACACTAACTTCATTAAGACTTAGGGGAGATTTATAGGATTTCCATTGTTTTAATTAATTTTTGAACTTGAAAATTAAAAAATCTAGCATGGTTTTTATCGGGGTTGCTTTGAATTTTGCATACTTGACTACTCAAGAATATAGGCACATTGTAAGGATAGTTGGAAACGATATTCCAGGAGAGAAGAAAATCCTCATTGGCCTGACTCAGATAAGGGGAATTGGCTATAATTTTGCTAATGCCATTTTAGATTCATTAAAAATTAATCCAAATACTAACATTGGATATCTTTCAGATTCTCAGGTTCAATCAATTGAAAAAATTCTAAAAAACCCATCTGAAGTAAATTTTCCATCATGGTTTCTTAATAGAAGAAAAGATGTTGAAACTGGCGAAGATAAGCATTTGATAACTTCTGACATTGCATTTACTGTGAGAAATGATATTGAAAGAGAAAAAGCAACAAACAGTTGGAGAGGATTTCGACACATGTATGGATTAAAAGTTAGAGGACAGAGAACTCGTACTACTGGAAGAAAGGGCGGTGCTGTAGGAGTAGCTAAAGGTGGTAAAGTGTTACCAGCTAAGGGTGAAGGTGAAGCCGCAGCTGCAGAAGGTGCAGCTCCTGCAGAAGGTGCAGCTCCTGCAGAAGGTGCAGCTCCTGCTGCAGAAAAGAAAGAAGCTCCAGCTGCAAAGGGTGCAGCTCCTGCAGAAAAGAAAGCACCTGCTACTGAGAAGAAGGAAGAAAAAAAGTAGGTGGAATGATTGGGAGATCCTAAATATCCAAGAAGAATGTGGAGAAAGCCAAAGCGTCCTTTAAATTATGAATTAAAAATGGATGAATTAAAGACTTTAGGAACTTTTGGATTAAAAACTAAAAGAGAATTATGGAAAGCTCACACTGAACTATCACGTTTAAGAAAACAAGCTCGTTCATTACTTGCACTGAGACAAGAAGTTAGACAAGAAAAAGAGCCAATTTTAATGAAATCATTATCAAAAATTGGTCTAGTAGAAGAAAATTCAACTCTTGATGATGTGTTAAATCTTCAAGTAACTGACTTGTTATCTCGTAGATTACAGACGGTTGTTCTAAAAAAATTTGGTTTTAAAACACCATATCAAGCAAGACAAGCGGTAGTTCATGGACATATAATGATTGGAGATAGAATAGTTAACATTCCATCCTATAAAGTATCAAAAGAGGAGGAAAAAAATATTCGAATTTCACCTGATTCCTCACTAGAAAATCTGTTATCAAAACCTGAATCTGTTTCTGATGAACCAGAATCTGGAAAACCATTTGAAACTGAGGCTGAAGCTGCTACTAAACCACAATCAGAACAACCAGATGAAACCGAGGTTGAAGCTAAAAGTGAAGAACCAGAATCTGCAGAAAAACCTGCTGAAACTGAGGCTGAAGCTGCTACTGAGGAAAAGGTTGAAAAATCTTCAACTGAACAACCAGAAGAATAAGCTTATCTCTAAATATCATAAATCGAGATAGAAAAAACATGTGTTCAATAATTGGTTACTTTGGGAAAGATATTGCAGCCCCGATTCTAGTAAATGCTCTGAAACGAATGGAATACAGGGGTTATGATAGTGTTGGAGTTGCAACAAGATCAGATAATCGTATTTCTGTAAAAAAAGGAGTTGGAAAAGTATCTGAAGTTAATGAATCAGTGAAACTTTCTACCTTACCTGGAAATATTGGAATAGGACATACAAGATGGGCCACGCATGGTAAAGTAACAGATGTAAACGCGCATCCTCATCCAAGTAATTCTGGAAAGATTGCAATTGTTCATAATGGAATTATTGAAAATTATAATGAATTAAAAGAAAATTTACAAAAAGATGGTTTTGAATTTAAAAGTGAAACAGACACTGAAGTTATTGCAAACCTTATTCAACAAAACTTTTCAAAATCATCAAATGTTAAAGAAACAATTCTAAAAACAGTTTCTCAATTAAAAGGTCATTATGCATTTGTTGCAATGTTTGAAGATGGGACATTAGCGGCTGCTAGATTTCATGAACCTCTAATAATTGGAATTGATAAAAATTCTTTTTTTATTTCAAGTGATGTTTTAGGATTTATAGAAAAAACCGATGATGCAATTTATCTTGATAATGGTAACATTGCGATTATCGATTCATCAAAGCTGAAGATTTTTTCATTTGATGGAGAACAAATCAAAAAACCAATTACCAAGGTAGCAAAAGAATTTGCCGAAGTTGATAAAGGAGATTTTGCTCATTATACTATAAAAGAAATTTCTGAGCAGCCAGAAACTATACTAAAAGCTGGAGAAGAAACAATTGAAGCGTTAGAAAGTACAACAGATTTCATAAAACATGCAAAGAATGTGTATCTTACTGGAAGTGGAACTAGTTTCAATGCTGCACTACTAGCGAAAAATCTAATGTCAAAATATGCAAAAATTAAAGTTGAGCCTATCATGTCAAGTGAGCTTCCTTCAATTCCTGAATCAATTGAATCCAACTCAATTTTAATTGCAATTTCTCAAAGTGGAGAAAGTGCTGATGTTTTAGAAGCAGTCAAAGTTGCAAAACAGCAAAATGCGAAAATACTTTCTATTGTAAATTCATCGCCATCTACTCTTGTTCAAGAATCCTCCCAGGTGATTCGAATGGGATGTGGTCCTGAAATTGGTGTTGCTGCAACAAAGAGCTTTACATCACAGCTTGCAATTATCTATAAAATTACAGAAAAATTGTCTAATGGTGCAATTGGAATTGATTTCAAAAAAGTTTCTCAATCAATAGAAAATGTTCTTTCGGATCATACAAAGATTCAGGATATTGCTAAAGAGTTGAAGGATGTCACTGACATCTATATCATAGGCAGAGGAATGCATCATCCAATCGCTATGGAGGCTGCACTAAAGTTAAAAGAACTCACTTACATTCATGCTGAAGGAATAGCTGGAGGGGAGTTAAAACATGGGCCATTAGCTTTGATGGATTCAAATGTTTATGTGATCATAATTAATCCTGATGACTCAACATATACAGATACAATAACTAGTGCCAGTGAGATAAAATCTCGCGGTGCTAAAATTATTGGAATTTCTGATAAAAACAATGATGTATATGATCATTGGATTCAGATTCCAAAAGTTGATGAATCAATGTACCCTATTGTAGAAATAATCCCAATTCAACTCTTAGCGTATTACTCTGCAATAGTGAAAGATACAGATCCGGATTATCCTAGAAATCTTGCAAAGTCTGTGACAGTCAAGTAAAAACTCGCTCATATTCTTTTTCAATTAATTCTAGTAATTTTTCTGAATTTGTTCCAGTTTTTAATATAGAAGCAATCATGCTACCACCTGCACCAACTCCTTCTTTTGCAAAACCTTTAGAAAACGCTTGAATTCCTTCGAATTTTGAATTTTCCAATTTTGGATTAATTACCAATACTGGAATATCAGCAATTTGAGAAATAATTTGTAAAAAATTTGCGGTTTCATCATTTGTAATGTAACAAGTAGTTCCTATAGCAGAATTATTTTCATTAAATCCAATTTTCTTTGCAAATGCTAAAACTGCAGCCATTTGAGTTCCACCACAAAGTACAACATTGGTAATTTCAGAAGCAGAACTAAGCATTCCTGCAACTGTTGGAATCATTGGGTCACCCAAGTTTGAAACAATTGTATATGGATCATCAGAATCAAATTTTTTTATGGCATCATCAACAATTTTATTTTTTAATTCAACTGGGTTCTTTGGAATACTTGAGCTAACTTTTGCATCTAAGCCGAATTTTTTCATCACAGCCAAAGCAGTTGTGGTTCCTCCCGGAATACTTTCTCCTATTAACAAACAATTTGTTAAAGATGCTAATGTTCTTCCAACAATTCTCCCATAATCAACTGCTTTTGTTACAGAAGAACTATCAAGAGCGGAAGACTCTGAAATATTTTTTCCAGATTCTATATCAAGATTGAAAAAAGGTAATTTTGGTTTAATTTTACTTCCAGCATCAACTACTACATGTGGTATACTAGCTGACTCTAAGGCTATTTTTGTTAGAATTGCAGGAGTTGGTTTTCCATCAGGGGTCATTGGAATTTTGTCAATACTTTTGCAAAATCCATAATGAAGGAATTCAGCATCTGCTGCCGGAGTGTATTTTATTGCCTCCTGATCAGCTCCCGCGAAAGTAATTCCAGGAATTTCACAGGTTTCAGTATATGATATTACAAAAGAGAAAAGAAAATCGTTTTTTTCTATTTTTTTAACAAAATTTTTACCTTTTTCAGAATTTCCTAATATTTCAATTTCATCCACTAATTTTTCACTATCCCATCAATGTCACAAATTCTTCTTCAGTTCTTTTTTGTAAAACAAAATTGGTTTGTTTTTCCTTTCCTAATGTAGAAGTTGGAGTAGAACCATAATTGTGACCAGAATAAAGAACTAAGTTTTCATCTAGATTGTAAATGGTTTCAAAGAGACTATGATAAAGTTCTTTTGAACTACCACCAGGCAAATCAACACGACCGCAATTTCCAACAAAAAGTGTGTCCCCAGAAAAAATTTTTCCATCACCAATTAAACAAATACTATCTTTAGAATGACCTGGAGTATGAATTACTAAAAGCTCAGAATTTCCAAATTTAATCTTGTCACCATCATGTACAATTTCGTCATGTTTTAAATCAGAAGCTTCGTGTTGGATTATTTTTGCTCCTGTTGATTTAGCCATAGCTTCATTGCCCAAAGTATGATCAAAATGATGGTGTGTGTTTACAATGTACTTTATTTTCAGGTCATTTCTTTTAATCACTTGTTCAATATTTTGAAGATCCCATGAAGGATCTATTATGATGGCCTCGCCAGAATTCTCGTCTTCAACTACATAAGTAAAATTTTGCATGTGTCCTACTTCTATTTGATGAACTTTCATAGAACACCATCTTCTGCCTCTGGAGGAATACCAATTTTTTCTACAAATAATTCGCCTGTCAAATCTTTTCTTTTCGGTATACCCTGCTTCATTTTGTGAAATGTTACAGTCATATCAGCTTTAACAAAGATATTTGCAGTTTTTCCAGTTTGAGGATCCATTCCGGATGGAACATCAACTGCAAATTTGAAACAGTTTGTATTATTGATATAGTTTATTGCAGATGCATATGGTTCCCTTATCTCACCTGAAATTCCAGTTCCCAAAATTCCATCAATAATGATATCAGGGTTAAAATCAAAATCAAGATTTCCTCCAGATAGTTTTTTTATTGATTGCATTTTTAGTAATAATGACCAATTCCAGTTACTCTCTTCAGTTTTGATTTTATCAGTAGAACCCAACAGTACCACAGTTACTTTTGCATCATAACCAGCAAGATGTCTGGCCATTACCAAACCATCTCCACCATTATTTCCCATTCCAACAAAAATCAAAATATTTTTGGATTCAACGTTTCCAAATTTTTCAATTAGTCTTCTTACTGCTGCTGCTCCTGCATTTTCCATCATGAATTTTTTCAAAAATCCCATTGCATGGCCGTTGTTTTCAATTTGATACATTTGATCCACTGAAATTTCCATAATTATTCAGAAATTGAACATAAAATAAGAGCTTTGGCAAACGGCTTTATCCGGGTTTTAAACCCCTAAAATTATGTCGTTAAGAAATGTCAAATCATCTTTAGATAGTATTGCAAAGTCTTTGTCAGACTCTCAGGATTCAAGGGAATATCTAATAAAAAATACACGTGAAGTTGTAATTTTGTGTAGTCAAGCCATCATAAATATTCACAAAGGGGATCGTAAATCAGCAAAATCTAAAATAAAAAAAGCTCAAACCTTGCTAAAATCATATAGAAAGAAATCTGATGGAGAATTCCAGCGTTATTTGTTAACACCAGAACAGGAACTGGTAGAAGCAAATGCATTGTTAGCTGTTGTGGAAAAAAAGTCCATACCAAATCACAAGGTCATGTCAGTATCAGATGAATCTTATGTACTTGGATTGTTAGACTGTATTGGAGAACTAAAAAGACAAGTGTTTGATAAGATTCGAGTAGGTGATTCTAAAGAAGCAGTAAGAATTTTTGAAATAATGGAAAATTTGTATCTTTATTTGTATCCTTTTGCGACCTATGATAAGATAGTCAAAGAGGCCAGAAGAAAGTTAGATGTAAACAGAGTCTTAGTTGAAGATGTAAGGGCTGCACTAACTGAAGAGATTAGAAGAACAGATCTAATTAATGCAATTAAGAAAATAAAAAAATAATTTTAAAAAAACTGAATGCGGGCGATGGGATTTGAACCCACGAACTCCTGAGAGACTAGCCCCTCAAGCTAGCGCCTTTGGCCAGGCTGGGCGACACCCGCAACAAAAATTTCATGCATGGTTTTTATAATCCTTGATTACTTTTCGGAAATATGCTTGTACCTGTCAGATGTTTTACTTGCGGTAATCTAATTGCTGATAAATTTGATGATTATCAAACTAGAGTAAAATCAGGTGAAGAACCTGCAAAAGTTCTCGATTCATTAGGAATAAAGAGATACTGCTGCAGAAGAATGTTGTTAACTTCAGTTGAAACAATACAACAGATTGTACCATTCTATGAAGCAATTCATAGAAGACACCAAGAAGTACAAACTGAGTTAGAATAATTTGGCTAAAATTACATCAATTTCAGGAAGAATAATTTTCAATAGTCGTGGAAGTAAAACAATTGAAGTTGATATCGAATCTGATAAGAATTTTGTAGGTAGAGTATGTGCGCCTTCAGGTGCTAGCGTTGGAAAACATGAAGCCGTTAGTTTTCCTAATGGAAACCCTGAAGAAAGTTTGAAAATTTTAAATGAAAATTCTGGAAAATTTCTCAATTTAGATCCTAGTGATTTAAAAACTGTACATGAAGTTCTTCGCTCCATTGATGGGACACCAAATTATTCTAAAATTGGGGGGGGTCTTGCTTTTGCAGTAACCATTGCTGCAATGGAATCTGCATCAAAAGTTGAGGGAAAACCATTATTCAAAATCCTATCAAATGAAACTGAATTCAGATTCCCATTTCCTCTAGGAAATATTCTTGGTGGAGGAGCTCATGCTGGACCTGGAACTCCAGACATTCAAGAAATTCTAATTTGTGCTACGGGTTCTAAAACAATTAGAGATGCAATTGAAACGAATCTGTCAGTGCACAAGGAATTACGTTCTGTATTAGAAAAAACTGATCCTAGTTTTACAAATGGCCGTGGTGACGAAGGAGGGTGGGCACCAAAATTAACAAATGACAAAGCGCTAGAGTTATCAGCTAAAGCATGTGAAAATCTAGGTTTTACATTAGGAAAAGAAGTTTCGTTAGGTGTTGATTTTGCTTCATCGACACAATGGGATGATGAAAAAAAGATTTATGTCTACAATAGAGCTGGATTTGAAAATTCTCCAAAAGAACAAATTGAATTTGCGGCAGACATAATTGAAAAATATAAGTTAATTTTTGCTGAAGATGCAGTTCACGAAGAAGCTTTTGAAGACATGTCAGAACTTACTGCAAAATTTCCAAAAACTTTGATCACAGGTGATGACTTGATTGTCACAAATAAAGAAATTCTCAAAAAAGCAGTAAAAATGAAATCATGTAATGCTGCAATTCTTAAAGTGAATCAGGCTGGAAGTCTTTATGATGCTCTTGAATTTGCAAAAGAGGCAAATCAAAACAATATCAAATTAATTACTTCACATAGATCTGGAGAATCAACTGATTCTCATATTTCTCATATTGGTATAGCTACAAAGTCAAAAATGCTTAAAGTTGGAGTAGTTGGAGGCGAAAGAGTAGCGAAATTAAATGAACTAATTCGACTTTCAGAGCATGATTTAATACGCGGTATGGCAGAAATTTAAAATCGCATATGAGCCAACAGAGTGAAACTCAAGATATTAAGAAAAAGATTCTATCCACTGGAATTAGGGTAGGAACGCAGGTCAAAACCAAATTCATGAAACCTTTCATCACTAAAGCTAGTCCTGAGGGACTCTACATGATAGATTTGGATATCACACTTGAAAGGATAAAAATTGCTGCTAAATTTATCAACAGAATCGATATTGACAAAGTCATAGTATGCTCTGGAAGAGAATACTCCAACACCCCAATTGAAAAATTCTGTGAGGTTACAGGAGCCACCAAAATGTTGGGCAGATTCATGCCTGGAACTTTAACTAATCCTTCTTTACCTTATTACATTGAACCAAAACTTTTACTGATTTCTGATCCTCAAGTGGATTCTCAAGCAATTACAGAGGCAACTAATGCAGGAATTCCAGTGATAGGAATTTCAAATACTGACAATATTACTTCGAAAGTTGATTTAGTGATTCCTGCAAACAACAGAGGTAGAAAATCGCTTGCTACAATCTATTGGTTGTTAGCTCATGAGATTCTAGTTGAACGTGGCGAGCTCAAAGAGGATCAACCACTAAAATACGAAATAGATGATTTCGAAACCAAGATTACGGAAGAGGAAATAGAATAATGCAGATTAGAACACCAGCTGTCGCTGGAATGTTCTATCCCGGCGAAAAAAAAGAACTAAAAGAATCAATACATCAATGCTTTTTGCATTCAGTTGGTCCAGGAAAACTTCCCCCAACTGAAGATAAAAAGAAAATTTATGGTGTAATATGTCCTCATGCAGGATACATGTATTCAGGTCCTGTGGCTTGCCATTCTATTTATTCAATTTCATCTGAATCACCAGAATTGTTTATAATTATTGGACCAAATCATTGGGGGGTAGGATGCAATATAGCCTCAATGAAAGACTGTAGTTGGGAAACTCCACTTGGCCAGGTTGAAGTAGATTCAGAAGCAGCATCGGAATTATCTAAAATTTCAGATATTGTGGATTTAGATTTTTTTTCACACACAAAAGAACACAGTCTTGAAGTACAAGTTCCAATGCTGCAAGAAGTTTATTCAAATTTTAAGATTTTACCAATAATACTAATTGACCAAGAAAAAGATACTGCAAAAAAAATTGGTGAGGCCATTGCAAACATTGCAAAACAAAAAAATTCTATGATTATTGGTTCGTCAGATTTTACACATTATGAGCCAAATGAATTTGCACATGAGCAGGATAAAGCGTTGATTGAGCCAATTCTCGATTTAGATGTTGAACAATTCTACAAAATTCTTTATGAGAAAAACGTAACGGCTTGTGGATATGGTGCGATAGCATCAACAATGGTGGCATGCAAAAAACTTGGAGCTAAGAAGGGGGAATTGCTCAAATATGCTACAAGTGGTGACGTAACTGGCGATACAGGTTCTGTGGTTGGATACGGGTCGATAGTTTTTACTTGATTTCTAAAGCATCTGCTCCAGGCAAGGTCATCTTATTTGGGGAACATTTTGTCGTATACGGAAAAAAAGCCATTCTTGCTACAATTAACAAGAGAATAACAGTTACATCTGAAAAAATTGATGAGAATAAAATTTTGATAAAATCAGATTTGGGGGAGCTAGTAAAACCTGTTTCTGAACCAATAGAAAAAATTGAATCACCATTGAAACCATTTTTTT
>JBHIUX010000020.1:0-13393 GCA_042138065.1 Nitrosopumilaceae archaeon | reverse complement strand
TTGTATCCGTTTTGCTGCATTTCAAGCAAGTCATCAATCACCTTGTTTCGCTCCTCGCCAAATGGAAGCCACAAAGGATCATCTTTCATAAACGGAGTGTGAAACTGGACACCAAACTTGTTTGTATAATCTTTCCAGTCTTCAATGACATCTTTGATTGTCTTGTAATTTTGAGAGTTTATTGTCATTGAAATCCAAATGTCTTTCCAGGCCTTTTCACCATTGTTTTCAACATAATCAATTACATTTTTTCGTGTTTTCTCCCAAGCACCTTCCCCCCTGATTTGATCATGAATCTTTTGTGTTCCATCAATTGAAACCCAGTAAAAGTAAATGTCCTTAAGATGAGGTAATGGATAGGTTCCATTTGTTACAACACAGGCTCTTTTTGGAAATTCTTTGACAAACAATTCTACTACGTCAGGTCTCATCATTGGCTCACCGCCAACTAGTGTAACAATGAAAACATGTTTCTTTTTGAATTTCTCATCAATGACTTTTTTCCATTGTTCTACTGTAAGGTCCTCGTTTTCTTTTCTATTTAGCCACCAATAGCAATGTGTGCAGTGCAGATTGCATACGTTGATGATATCAGCAGAACCATAAAACGGACTTTTTTTATTAAACAGTTTGTATCCGGCATATTTCAAACCAAGATGAAAGTATTGTGGAGATTCTTTCATTATTTGAGTAAATCCTCTTCCCATTATTTCCATTAGTCAAACCCCATAAACTTCAATCAGGCTTTATTGCACTTAAAGTGTTTGTGAAAAAAATCAACTAATTGCAAGCATTCTCTCTATTGCTAGACGAGCTTTGTCTGCAGTTTCTTTTGGAACTTTAACTTCATATTTTTCATGAATCAGAGAATCATAGACTTTCTCAAGTGTTATCATTTTCATGTATTGGCATTCTGCTTTGTCTGATGCTGCAACAAATGTTTTGCCAGGATTTTGTTTTCTCATTCTGTACAAGATGCCGGTTTCAGTTGCTACAACAAATTGATTTGCACTTGATTGGTTAACGTGCTTCATCATTCCTTCAGTTGAAAGAATTTGGACTTGCCTTCCATTGTAGCTGCCAGATGCAACATCATAAAGCATTGGAGTTGTGCAGCTGCATTCTGGATGAACAACAAATTCTGCGTTTGTCATAGAGTCTAGTTTTTTCTGAACACTTTCTGGACTAATTCCAGCATGGACATGGCATTCGCCAGCCCAAATCAGCATGTTCTTTCGTCCAGTCATTTTTGCAACATAAGAGCCCAAAAACATGTCAGGCAAAAACAAAATTTCCTTGTCTTCTGGAATTGCTTTTACAACATTGACTGCATTTGATGAAGTGCAACAATAGTCTAATTCTGATTTAATATCTGCAGTAGTGTTAACATAACCAACTGCTATTGCTCCTGGATGGTCTTTTTTCCATTGTCTAAGATCATCAACTGTTATAGAATCTGAAAGAGAGCAACCTGCCTCTAAATCCGGAATCAAAACTTTTTTCTGAGGACTGATAATTGCAGCAGTTTCGGCCATAAAGTGCACACCACAGAACAAAATTGTTTTGTGAGGAGTCTTTGCAGCTTGTCTTGCCAGTCCGAGAGAGTCGCCAACAAAATCTGCAATGTCTTGTACTTCTGGAACCTGATAGTTATGTGCAAGAATTACTACGTCTTTTTCCTTTTTCAGTCTCAGAATTTCTTCTTGTAAGTTCAAACAGTACAAAGTCGCTTTTGTAAGAATTTAAAGAAAGGGAATCATGCACTTTAATTCTCAAATTTTCACACTGGTGGCAATTCTTGCCAATTTATGTGCCGATTTGAATGTCATCAGAGCAAATTGCACGCAATCTCTCTATGGCAGAAAGAATTGCCAATCGACTTGTTTTAGGATTGTTCTCATCTGGAATATTTTCAATCTTAAATGACATTTTTCCAAACTTTCCTTTTGCCTCTATTTCATGTGTATTTTTGTCAGTGTTAGGATCTGCAACAATGCGAACTCTGGTTTTTTCACTGCCAAGTCCAGTCAAGCTTAGTAATGCAGCAACATTGATGTTTGCTGGAAATAGTTTTACAGCCTCTTTTGATGTTCCTTCAAAGATTGTTGTTTTTTCTGAAATGCTTTCAATATCAATATCTGATGTTTCAAAAAACTTTGCTCCCTTTAGAGAACGTGGGTGTTTTGTTGTGGTTAGTGTGACAGATTCTAATTCTTTTTGCACCGATTTTAGGGCATCAAGGCCTGCAATTGCACCAGATGGGAGATAAATTGTTTTTTTAAATTCCTTGCAGGCATCAGATAATACCTCAAAAACAGACTCGTCTAACATTGCGCCAGCACTCATTATCATCAAATCTTTTCTGTTTTGAAGAACACTTAGCGCCACATCCTTTACTGCATCTTGAGATGCAGCCTCTACAATCAAATCAACAGGATTTGATGAAAGTAAATGAGAGTTTTCAACAATTTCTGGTTTGTTTTTTAATTTTGAGACTAGTGATTCTGAAGCCTCTTTTGATTGATCATAAACATGGGTCAGAGTCGCAGGAATTTTTCCAGAATCGATTGCCAGTGCAATTTGCGTTCCCATTGCACCACATCCGAGTAATCCAATTTTTTTCATGCAGATGCTTTTGGAAATTTCTTGTAATTAATTCTAGTCGATACAGGTAAGAATTGACACTTTTTTTGATCCAAAGTGAAAGTTCAGTATAACCTAAAGATTTTATTCAAAGCGACAAAGAATTCGTATGCTAAATACTGTTTATAAAGACGCAATTCAAAGACGTGAAAAAACACTCTCAATGATAAAGGGTCCAAAATTTGAGCAGATTATCCAAAAGGCAAAGCAGAATTGGATAGAATATTCTCCTCAAAAAAAAGAAGCAAGTACAGCAGGAATTGACAGTAGTTTTAACAGTACAAAATTTCAGGGAATGGAGTTATGGGTAGTAACTGCAGTTTCTGTCGAATCTGATGGTCGAATTATCAAAGAACTTCATGATCACGGTTTAGGTTATCCAGAAATTGATTTGTCATCTATGGCAAGCAAGATGGAAATTGATGCTTGTAATGCAAGTGTTGATGAAGTTGATTTGGTGTTAATGGATGGTTCTTTGTATTCTCAGTTTATGACTAGGCAGTCAACTCTATCATCCACTCTTTTGAAAATAATGACAAAAAAAGAAAATGTGATATTCATTTCAAAGACATCAAACACAAGAATGCAGTTTGTAGATATGGAATCTACTGCTGGAGATATTTTCTACTATAATCACGCAACACAGAAACCAGGTTTTAGCAAGTTATTTTTGGATCCAAAATATGGTAGTGATAAAATAATTGCGTCTGTATTTGCAAGATTAAGCAATTACACGCCATTGATAAAATTAGAATTTTTAGGAAAGGAGCATTCAGAAGATGAAATCAAATTAGTGCTGGACAAGATTTACAAAAACAGTGTGGGAGGATATCCTTACGCGTTAAAACTTGCGCATAATAACTGTAAAATTAGTAACAGTGATTTATCCAAGCTGGTAAGTCTTTACGGATTAAAAACTGAGGTAGGCTCAAGGGAGGTTTTAGAATGACTATTGGATTTGTTATTGGAGAATCAAAACCAACAGTGATTTCAGCTCAAACATCAAGGCCATTGTCTGTCGGAGAATATGTGATAATTGATTCAAACGATGGAAAACTTTTGGGCCTGGTTGAAAGATCATTTGTTTCAAGTGCAGCCCTGACAGGTGTTCACAATTTTGAAGAAACCGTTGAAAGCAAAGAAATTGCAGACATTAACAGTAGAGACAAGAGCTTTACATCTAAAGTTGGAATCTTAGGATTCTTAGAAGAATTGCAAAAAGGAAAAGCGATAGTTCCAGCAATTCCGCCTTTGCCTGGAACTGTAATTTTAGAGGCAACAGAACAAGATTTAGGGGTAATTTTTGATCCGAAACAATCTGAATGGATTCGAATTGGTTCTCTATTACGTAATCCCTCAATTAGTGCAAAAATTAATCTTAACAAAATTGTCTCACGACATCTTGGCATTTTAGCAATGACAGGAATGGGAAAAAGTAATTTTGTATCATTAATTGCAAAACAGATTTCAAAACTCGACGGCACATTGATTCTTTTTGATTATCATAATGATTATGCCGATTTGAGCATACCAAAAATCAATGTTATTGATGCAAAAATTAATCCTAGACTTCTTGATGCAAGTACATTAGCTGACGTTTTAGAAATTAGAGAAAATGCAGATATTCAACAGAGAATTCTTCGGTTGTCATTCACACCAGAAGTAAAAGAGGCAAAACAATTTTGGGACAGTCTTGATGAAAATGTTGCACTTGTGGGGGCAAACCCAGAAAGAAAGGAAGACAGACATTCTTCTGACAGAGTTCGTGATAAAATTGATGATGCAAGACACAGATTTGCAGATATTTTAGATCCAGACATTATGGATCCTATTGGATTAATCAAAGAAGGGCGAGTAAACGTTCTAAATATTTCAGAGCTTAGTGAGAAACAAGCAAATGTGGCACTTGCATATTATCTTCAAGAATTACTTAATGACAAAAAAATTGCAACTCTTGCAAAAAATGCAAAAACAAAATCAAATAAACGCCATCGATTTGAATCACCAATTTTTGTAATCATTGAAGAGGCTCATGTGTTTATTCCAAAGGGTGAGGACACTCATGCAAAATATTGGGCATCCAAAATCGCACGTGAGGGAAGAAAGTTTGGATTAGGTCTTGGTGTCGTATCACAAAGGCCAAGAAGTATTGATTCTAATGTTTTGAGCCAAATGGGTTCGCTTGCAATAATGAAAATTGTTCAAGAAGATGACCAACAGCAAATTTCATCTGCGGCAGAATCTATTAGCAAAGATCTGATTGGTCAGCTTACCTCTCTAAATGTAGGAGATGCAGTGCTAGTTGGGCAATGGGTGAATTTACCATCAATTGTACATATTGAGGAGGTAAAAGGAAAAGCTATTGGTTCTGATCAAAATGCCGTAGGAGAATGGACACTTAATCACAAACTTGAAGGCGTTGCAAAAGAATCTACGCAGGAACTAGTTCAAAAAGATCTTTTAATGGATTAAGATGCTTTTTTCTCACATTTCAGACTCACATTTAGGATTAGTTCAGTATGGATCTGAAGAAAGAGAAAACGATGTTTATGATGCGTTTCATCAGGCAATCGATATTTCAATAAAGGATCACGTTGATTTTGTAATTTTTGCTGGAGATATTTTTCATGTTCCAACGCCAAGTGGAACCGCAATAATGCACATGGCAAATGCATTAAAGCGTTTAAAGCAAAATAACATAGATTCTTTTTTTATTCTTGGAGAACACGACATTAGCAGAATTAGAGCAACTCCAGTCCCATATGTTTATCATAATTTAGAATTTGCAAAATACATTGGTCAAGGAAAACCGGTTTATTTTAAAGATGTTTTACTTGTTGGATTTGATAAAATTAGAAAAAATGAGATGGTAGATTACGAAAAAAAGTTTGAAGAAGTTGACTCTATAGCAAAACAACACAGTGGACACAAAATTCTTGTAATGCATCAAGGAATTACTGAAATAAACAAATTTGCTGGAGAATTAAACTCGACAGATCTTCCAAAAAACTTTACTTACTATGCAATGGGACATCTGCATGATCAATTTTTAAAAAAATTTTCACATCTTGATGGACCTATTGCTTATCCGGGTTCAATTGAGCTTACAACAAGTGAGGGGATTAAAGAAACAAAAAAAGGGTTCTATGAAGTTGATATTTCATCTAATGAAGCAAAGCCAACATGGATTGAGCTAAACACCAGACCACAATTTTCTAAAAAAACAACATCAAGTAATCTTTCAAAAACTATTGATGATATGATAGATGAAATCAAATCAAATTCAAAAAAACCAATAGTTGAGCTCAAAATAGAAGGGGATGACGTTGAATCAGAGCTGGTTCAGGCACAAATTTCACGCTTAATCCCACATACATTGTACTGTTCTTGGAAAATTCTCCAGAAACAATCTGATGACTCGTCTGTTTTAATGGATAAACCAGCCAAAATAGATGAAGAGTTATTCAAACTTGCAGTAAATTCATTAAAATCAGAAAAATTAGCAACCTTTGCAGTAAAAGAGCTTCTTCCATTACTTTCCACAAATCAAGTTGATCAAGCACATCAATTGATTTTAGAAAATTTTGAGCAATTCAAAAAGGAGAAATCAAAATGATCAGATCAGTGGAGCTGGGAAATTTTCTTGCACATTCTTCAACAAAATTGGATTTTGAGGAAGGGGTTACTGTTTTTGTAGGACCAAACGGAGCAGGTAAATCAAGCATCATAGATGCAATAACTTTTGCATTATTTGGACAGCACACTAGAAAATCAAATAAAGGTCTAATTCGTCGAGGAACAAATCAAGGATATTCTAAAGTAGATTTTACAATTAACGAAAAATCCTATGAAGCGATACGAAAAATTGATTCAAAGGGAACATTATCAGCCCAGTTTTTAGAAAGACAGGGTGAAAAATCAATTCCATTAGCTGTGGGGGAAAGAAAACAATTTGGCGAATCTATGACAAAAGAAATAGAATCAAAAATTGGCCTAGATTTTGAAAAACTAAAGATTGCGTCAATAGTTCAGCAGGGAGAATTAAATTCCATTATCAAGGCAAAGCCCAAAGAATTCAAAGAGCTACTTAACGCAATAATAGGAATCGATAAGCTAGATACAGCGTCAGAATTGATGAAGGTTGTTCAAAGAAACTTTCGTCAAGAAATTCAAAAAAAGCTTGGATATGATGACACTCATATTGAAATTTTAAAAAGTGAATTAACTAGTTTAAAAAGTGAAATTGAGAAAGCAAAGCCACTAAAAGGCGAGCTTGAAGAAAAAAAGAAAAAATTTGAAAAAGAATTAACTACATTGCAAGAAAAAGTTGAAAAAGAATCCCCTAAAGAATCTAAATTAAATGAATTAGAAGAAAGAAAATCTGATTTAATAAAATATGCAAGAGAGGCCATATTATCAATTCAGAAAGAAATTGCTGAAAATGAGCGTAAAATTCGAGATTGTGAAGGATGTTTTGAGTATGTAGAAGCAAAAAAAGGAGCAGAGAAGCAACTTGAAGAATTGGCAAATAAAATCGAATCAATTACAAAGAAAATTCAGCAAAACTCACTGCAGATTGAAAGACTCAAAGAACAGCAAGCACTAGCTAGTAAATTAGAATTAAAAAATGACAAATGTCCTGTTTGTGATTCCAAAGTGGATCATCTTAATCCATTATTTCAAGTTAAACATCTAAAGCAAGAAATGTTGTCACTTGGAAAAGAAATTAAAAATCTTGAAAAAGAAGAAGAACTCGCTTTAGATGAAAAAAATAGTATTTCAAGAAAATTAGAGCAGGCCATAAAAGCTGAATCCACCCTTCAAGCACATTCTATTAAAAATTCAAAAGAACTTGATGGGATAAAACAGAAGATTGTAAAACAGAAAAGCAGCATACAAAAGATTCCAATTACCTTGAATACTGGAAAATTGATGGAAGTATCATCAATAGATTCTCATGCAAAAATGCTCTATGATAAAATCTCATTATTAGAAAAAGAAACACATGGATTTAATCCTGAAGAGTTTTCAAATTTAAAAAATTCCTATGAAATGAAGAGAAGAGAACTAAGTGAGATAGACCAGCAGTTTGGTGCAGTTGTAGAGAAGATAAAAAACGGCCAAGATCAAGTGATAAAGAAAAACAATACTTTGGATGAGCTTAAACTAGTAAAGCAATATGTTTTGGGATTGGATGAAATTCATCAAAACATATTCAACCGAGATGGTTCTGTTGCAACAAGCCTTCGTTCATGGGCATTAAAAACAATTTCAGAAAAAGCCTCTGAATATTTGACCATGATGAACACAAAAATTCAAAGAATTTTCCTTTCAGAAAAAACTAGGGACATTTCCATATCGTGTTATTCAAGAAATTCTGTACTTGACTTGGAGTCATTAAGTGGAGGCGAACAAGTTGTCATTGCTCTTTCATTAAGACTTGGTATGGCACATCTACTTGGAGCATCAAATCTGAATTTTGTGATTTTGGATGAGCCCACGACTCACTTGGATGAGGAAAGAAGAAAATCTCTTGTTAGTGTTTTAGCACAGTTATCTGATATTTCTCATCAGGGTTCAAGAACCCCTCTGCAATTTATCATAATTACTCATGATGCAGAGATTTTTGAGGATTCTGCTGTTGAAAAAATTTACAAATTTGAATCATCAGAGCAAGGAACTAAAGTAATTCCTGTTTAGCCACCTGTAAGCTTTGCAAACTTTTCGTTTTTTCCAAGCTTGTCCATAAATTCAATGTTGGATAACGCTACAACTGCTGATTCAACAACAGGCTTGTCAACATCATCTAATGCATCCTGCAAAGTTTGAACTGCATCTTTTGAGCCAATGACACCCAAGGCTATTGCGGCTTCATGTCTCACAAACATGCTAGGATCGTTTTTTGTAGCATCCTCTAATGGCTTTATTCCAATGTGATGTCCCATTTGTCCTAATGAAAATGCTGCCTCATGTCTTACAAGTTCATTTGGATCATTTTTTAGAACTTTGGCAATGTATGGAACTTTATCTTCTCCACCAAAATCAACCAGAATACATGTTGCTCTTGTTCTTATCACATAATCTTCATGATCTAACAATTTTACAAAATAATCAGTGTCTTTTTTTTCGTATCTTTCTTCCATCTCAGAAAAAAGTTTCATTCTATCTTCAGTCACAACACTCATTTTATGTCGGAGTTTTGTTAGCTCATATATTATTCTAATTCAAATCATCATTATCTTTTTAATACCAAATTTTGCGATTAGTATCATGAGAGCTAAAATAGGAGAAAAGGCACCAAATCTGAAGCTTTCAGAATGGGTACAAGGATTACCAACTAATGTTGATCAGGAAAAAGACCATATTTTGCTAGTTGAAGTTTTTCAAGTAAATTGTCCTGGATGTTTTCTTTACGGCATTCCAGAAGCCATTAACATTTACAATAAATTCAAAGACTATGGGGTTAGAGTTTTTGGGGTAGCTACTGCTTTTGAGGATTTTGATAAAAACACACTTGAAAATCTAAAGATGCTAGTTGAAACTGGAGAGGTGATTGGAGATACAAAACAGGGTTTAGGCCAGTACGGAAAGCTAGAAGATGGCAAGCTTCCTTACAAGATTCCCTTTCCCATTGCAATGGATTCTCTGAAAAAATCATCTGAAAACATAACTGAAGAAAGAATAATGGACTTTATCTACAGTCAGCTACCCGATTTTGATTCACAGCCAGATGATTACAAAAAGCAAATTATTCAACGAGTAAAAGACCATATGAAATCAAAAGAGTTTGAAGCAGAAACCTTTGAGATGTATTCTCTTCAAGGAACTCCCTCATCAATAGTTATAGACAGAAAGGGGATACTTCGAGATGTTTCATTTGGACAGATGGGAAATTTAGAATCAAAGATTGAAGCGTTGGTTAAGGAGTGATTTTTTCCTAAATTTATTTAGAAATACAATTCCAATCAAAGATGTTGCAAGCACTAATGGTGCAATTTCTGAAAATTCTGGCAAGTAAGTTGTTCCAATGATGTCAAGCTTATGCAAGCCTTTTCCAGGAAATTCTATTGTTATTAAAGAAATTTTTTCATTTGTTTTTACATCGGCAGAGACTTCTTGATCATTGAGAAAGAATGTAAAGTTTCCATTGATTAGATTTTTTGGAATTTGAATTTCAGCTAAATTGTCTGATACACTACTTGAAATGATAAATGATAGTCTTTTTTCATCACTGTTAAATTGGTAATCTGGAATGTCAAAATTTGAAACTGTTTGAACTTCAAAAATGTACCCTCCTGTTTCTATTGGTATTCTATTTACAAGGCCAGGGGTGTCAAAGAACTGGCCAAATGCAGGTTGTACTAATAATAAAGAAATGAAAATTATTGCAAATAGAAGAGGTCTCAATTCTTTGAAACTTTAGGTATGACTCTTTTTCGAAGTTCTTTGTCTTTGGCTATTCTTGGATGCGATGGATCTGCCAAGATTACTTCAAACCAATAATGCATTCCGTCCTTGTAAACAAAATAAGAGCCTAAAAGTTTCATGTTTGGGTATCTTTCTAAAACTCTGTTTTCTGCAACCTCTTTCATACTAACATCGGCCTTGATTCTGGTAACGCCAAGATGTTTTGGTCTTCGTCCTCCACGTGGCCTTTGTCTTCTCATTCCTCCAGTTCCAACACGCATTCTGATAACGACAATTCCTTGTTTTGCTTTGTATCCTAATCGTCTGGCTCTTTGAATTCTACTGGGTTTTTCAATTCTAGTGACAGCTTCATCCTTTCTCCATTGTACAGCTCTGTCTCGAATCTCTGGAGAGTTTTCTTTCCATAATTTTACCCATACTTGTTCTTGGCCTGAAGGCATATCGGCCAGTATCAAATTCCCCTTAATATCTGTAAATGAACATAATGATAAAATAGGTACCGTAAGGGATTATTTTGAGATTTTATTGTTTGAAAGTTTAGATAAAAACAAAATGAGCCATGTTTTACAATTGATAGTTGTTCTCATAATTGTCATATTGGTAACTCCAAATGCGTTAGCTGTTCCAACTGTTACAATTCAGATGGAAAAAAATGTCTACAGCTATGGGGAAAAATTGTTCTACAACATTGAAGTTAGCGAAGTTACAGGAGAGGTTGCAACCATATACATTAGTGATGAACAAGGAAATGAAAGTAGTGGAATACCAATTCAAGTTTCAGAATTAATGACTCCTGTCCCCTCTTTGTATCCCTTTGAAAAAGATGTTTTTCCTATTGGAAAGTATTTCATCAAAGTAGAATACTCAGGAGCTTCAGATTCCATAGAATTTGAGTTAATTGATGCAGGAAATATTGTAATTCCATTTTGGATAAAACAAGTAGCGTACTTTTGGGTATCAGGTCAGATTTCTGATGTAACATTTGCAGACGCAATTGAATTTTTAATTCAAAATGAAATCATTGTAGTTCCTGAAACACAGAAAGAAACAACTGTAGAAAACGTACAAATTCCAACATGGATAAAAACTAATGCCGTTTGGTGGCTTGAAGAAAAAATATCTGATTCTGATTTTGCTTTAGGTATTCAGTATCTAATCAAAGTTGGAATTATTGTTGTATAGTTTTTCTAAAAATGAATTTTAGTTATTTAGGATGTTTGTGTTCTACTAGCTCTTGCAATTATTGCGAAAAATATTATCATTAGTAATGCAATTCCCAATGCAATTCCACCACCAGTGATAAAGTCTCTTGAGATTGAAGTATCACCTTTTTTTGCAGTGGGAGATACTACACATTCACCATTATCAAAAACTGTTCCCGGACCACACTTAACTACACAAACACCATCCTCTAGAACGGTTCCTGGACCACATTCTGTTGTAGGTTCTGAAGGGGTTTCAGGTACTTCTGGTGTAGGGGTTTCAGGTACTTCGGGGGCAGGGGTTTCAGGTACTTCTGGTGCAGGAGGTTCTGGTTCTGGCATCATGGTTTCTTCCATTACAAATTCAGTTCCAATGATTTCAACTTCGTCTGTTCCAGCAGGCAATTCAATTCTTAGTGTTCTGCTTTGTGTTGTTGTCCCAATTTCTTCAGAATTGGGTTCATCACCATCTGCAATAATGATAAACACATCATCCACTCCTTCAAATTTTGAATCAAAAAAGTTCCTATCAATTGTTATTTCTAAAATTCCAGTCGAGTCTGTTACATCAACTTCTAAAATTAAGGATGCAAAACCATCTCCTTCATCTATAATTTGACTTCCTAATATTTCTAAACCAGTAGCATCATAATTGATGTCTACAAATTTTCCTTCGAAATCAACTGTAAGAATTCCAGGGGCAGCATACACATAAGCTGGACTGAGAAGTACAAGCGCAAATAAAGCTAAAGTAAATTTCTTTATCAACCTAAATTACGCCTCTAAGTATCTGTATTATTTTCTCTGCTATAACATTTGCAGCTAATGACTGAGCTTCTTTTGTCTGGGCTCCAATGTGGGGAGTCAAAATCACGTTATCAAGAGTTGCCAGTTTACTGTCTGTAGCAGGTTCATTTTCAAATACATCCAAAGCTGCACCACCCAGTTTTCCATTTTTTATTGCCTCATATAGTGCATCCTCATCAATTACGCCCCCTCGCGAGGTGTTTATGATTTTAGCAGTGTTTTTCATTAACGATAATTTTTCGGCATTTATCATATGCTTGGTAGAATCCAGCAATGGTACATGCAATGAGATATAATCAGAGCTTTGTAACAAAGTATCCAAATCTGCTTTCATCAAACCGACATCTTTTGAAAATTCTTCATCAATTGGAATGACATCAAAACCAATAATGTTCATGTTAAGACCTTTAGCCAACCTACCAAGACGTCTACCGATATTTCCACATCCAACAATTCCAAGGTATTTTCCTTTGAGTTCTGTTCCCTTGAGTTCTTTTTTTAACCATTTTCCATTTCTTATCTCTCTGTCACCTCGTGGGATTTGTCTTGCCAATGCCAACATTAATCCTAAAACAAGTTCTGCTACTGCAGTCATTGCACCTTCAACGGCGTTAATTACTCGAATGTTCTTTGCTTTTGCTGCATCCTGATCAATGTTATCTAATCCAACTCCAACTCTAGCAATGATTTTGCAATTGTCTGCTTTTTCGATTAATTCTTTTGTCAATGTAGTTCTGCTGCGAACAATTACAATGTTAAATTGTCCAATCTTTTCTTTAATTTGATCCGGAGTTATTTCAGGTTCGTAAGAAATTTTCAAACCATTCTCTTCAAGAATTTTATTTAACACAGGAGCAACTTCGTCACAAATTAAAACTGAATCACTAAAGCTCATGCAAGGTTGGCTTTATTCACGGAATATAATCATTATGAGAAATAAAAATAGAAAAAGTGGGGGTCTACCTAGATTGGTGGTAGTGTTGGCACGACTTCCCATAGAGGAATTGCGCCTGCTGCTTGTATTTCGGCTGCACGGTCATCAGTGTACAATCCATGGACATTGATTGCTGGATGTGCAATACTGTTCTTTCCCATTGGTGGGACTGCATCACTTGGATTTCCTAATGCATATGCATATGATGGAACTGGTGCCGGAATTACACCTGCATCAACTAACCTTGGATTCAATCCAAATGGATCACCTGCTACAAAGATTGTTGCTGCACCTGTGTAAATTGCTGCATAGTCATGATTGACTGCGGCATAAACACCTGGCTCATCAAATACCATATCTACAATCATGTTTTGAGAAC
>JBHIUX010000019.1:0-14177 GCA_042138065.1 Nitrosopumilaceae archaeon | reverse complement strand
AACTTTTGCCATATTATTCACCTATTTTTTCAGATTTTGTTTTTTTTGATATTTCTACTAATGTTGGTCTAATAACCCTATTATGAGAAATATATCCCTTCCTGAGTTCTTTTGTGATTGTATTTTCGTCAAGAGTAGGATCTTCTATGATAGAAATGGCTTCGTGTAGTTTGGGATCAAAAATTTCTCCTAATGCATCTATTGGAGTAATATTATTTTTTGATAAAAGAGAATCCATGTTTTTTAGAATAGAATCAAGGCCCTCAGCATTAACATCATTTTGTGAAAAAGATTCCTTTGCTCTAACAAAATCATCATAAATTTGAAGAAATTCGATCATAAATTGATCAATTTTGGTATCAACACCATTTTGAATATCTGATTGAGTCCTGCGATCAAGATTTTGTAAGTCAGCTAATGCATGCTTAAGTTTTAATTCGTATTCTGTAGTTTTTTCTTTTTCTTTTGACAGTAAATCTTTTAGTTCGTCTACTGATAATTCAGGTTCTTCAGATTCTTCTGATTTGACTTTAACTGGTACTTCTGATTCTTCTTCTGACAAATCAAAATCGTTTTTTCATTGGCTAATTTTATGTTTATTGTATTATTTCGCATAGAGGATTGGCTTTAATTAGTAATAAATCAGATTCTTTTTTGGTTTTTTCTATACTTTCATAATCAGTTTTTGAACATGCTACAACAATTGTAGTTTTATCGCTGTGAAACAAGTCAAAATTAGGAGTATCAAATGATTCAACGTCTCCAATATAATCTCTCAATCGTGAGATTAAATTTTGCAACATTTCGATTTTATCCCCACGCATTTCATGTTGATCCAAATTCCAAGATAAGGCAATTTTAGTTCTACTTGCTTTTAGATCATTTTTCTTTAGTGTTGCACGAATTTCATCGATTAGTCGTTTAATATAACCATCAATTCCTTTGATACTTCCATTAATTAAATACATGAGTGTATTTGCTCCTTCAAAAGATGAGCCTAAAGCCTTAAGATCATAAAGACCGTTTATCATATCATCCAAGTAAAGATTTTGGAATTCATCTGAAGAAAGATCTGATTTTGTAACATCATCATGTGCAAACTTGCATACTTCCAATACACTACAAAGGCTTGAAAATTTAGAAAGGGTATCAATTGCGTGAAAGTGTTCTGAAGATGAAAGAGATACAAATTTTTTTTCTTTTTTACCTATTGTTAACAATTCAGCTAGATCATTGTCTTCTTTACTGTTAAATGAACCAATAACGTTGGGGGTATTTTTTAGATCAGCCAGAGGAAAATAATAGTATGAAATTGATTTTCCTACTTCAAATCCTGTAACATGCTCTAGCAGTGAAATATTCTCATTGTTTCCGCCAAATCCAATGGGTAGAGTGTAAACTACAGAACTGTTTTTCTTTAAAGATGAAGTGGCATCTTTAAATTTTGAGTTAATCTCAGTTTTGATATCTTGCCCAGTTTTTCTTATTCGTGGGGCAAAAAAAAGATATTTTGCTTTAGATATCGCAACATCAATTGGTTCCATAGATAATAATGGTTCATCCTCTTTCAAAGATGAAACGTTTGGATATGTTTTGGCAATTTCTGATTTTAATGATATTGCAGAAGGTGCAGATTCATCAATAATTGATACATCTGCTCCCTTAATGGCCATTTGACATGCTAAAGAATAACCCTCTGTACTAAGTCCATAAACAACAACTTTTGCTTTCCCCATTCTATTCAGGTTTGGGTAATTAGACTAAGAAAAACTTATTGAACTCGAAATAAAACAGAAAAAAGGAAAAATTAGATCAAAATAGAATGAAAATTCCTTTTCATAATAATTGAAAAAAATAGTGAATCACAGAAGAACATTTTAAGGAAATTAAATTAGAGTCGTCGTCCGGCAGCCCGGTAGAGGAGAAATCCGCCGAATGTAGAGGTCAAGCATAGGGGCCTTTGGAGCCCTTGACCCCAGTTCGAATCTGGGCCGGGCTATCTTAATTCTGAGAATTATGCTAAAAATCCAATCTGGTGAGTAATTTTGTAGCAATAGAAAATGTTCCGAGGGCTAAAAGTACCAATACTATCATCTCAATTAGAATAAAATCATTAAATGTTCCAAAAAATCCTGCCCTTATTACATCTACAACATAGGTTAAGGGGTTGATATAAAATGCAGTTGCAAGAGGTTCTGGAGCTCCAGTAGCTGGATAAAATGCAGTACTTACAAATGCAAAGAATAGAAAAACAGTGTTTATGGTAACATTGAATCCTTCACTTGATTTTAATCGTGTAGAAATTATCGATGCAATTGAACCAAACAAAACTGATCCTGTAATAGCAGCAAAAATTATCAATGGTATTGTAATAAAACTAAATTCAATTGATTGAAAGAAAACAGGAAAACCTACTAATGCAATTAAAAATGCACTTACTAAACCTATAATTCCAATTGTAACAATATTACTTAGAATATAATTTGCTCGTGTAAATGGTCCTGACATAATTTGTTCAAACATTCCATATCTTCTATCATTCCAAATTATGATTCCTGAAACTAGAGTACTGTTCATTATGTTAAAACCAATCATTCCAGTTGCTAAAAATGCAGGATAAGTGATATCTTTTGTTTCAAATGAAACTTCATCAATCAACGAAGTATAAGCGAATCCTGCTACAAAGATGTAGATTAATGGAAATATGACTTGCCATAACAAAAATCCTGGATTAAGGGAGATTGTTAGATTTCTATTAACTAATCTAATTATCGGATGCATCTGAATACTCTACCATTTTGAGGAAAATTTCTTCGAGATTTGTTGGTACTGCTGATAAGTCTTCAATTGGAATGTTGTTCTCATTTAAAATTTGAAGAATTTGTAAAAGTACCACTTCAGATTTGTCTGAATGAATAGTTATGTTGGTTCCAGAGTTGAAATCTATTTTATAATCATCAATTTTGTTTAACAGATTGGAAATTGATTTAATTGTTCCAGAAAGGTGAATTTTAATAGTTTTTTCTCTACCAAATCTATTTTTTAGAACATCTGGCGAATCAACAGCAATGATTTTTCCTTTATTTATGATGGCAATTTCATCGCAAATGTATTCTGCTTCTGTCAAAACATGAGTGGTATAGAAAATAGTGAGACCTGATTTAGCCTTGTTTTTTAAAAAATCCAATAATTTTCTTCTGGCAGTGGGATCTAGTCCAACTGTTGGCTCATCTAAGAAAAGTAATTCCATATCATGCATGAATTCACGTGCAACTTGAACTCGTCTTCTTTGACCAATTGATAGATCGTCATTTTTTTTATGCCGAATTTCTTCAAGATTAAATTCTTCAAGTAGCTCTTCTACTCGTTTTTTTCTAATTTTGTGTGGAACATTCCACATCATTCCATATTTATCAAGAGATTTTTCTACTGAAAGGGTTGGTTCATAGCTTGGTTGCTGTAAAACTACTCCAACTCTATTGCGAACCTGCAAAGGTTTTTTCACTGCATCAATTCCTAGAATTGATAATTTGCCGTTAGTTGGAGGAATTAATGTAGTTAATAATTTGATAGTAGTTGATTTTCCAGCACCATTTGGTCCTAAAAATCCAAATACTTGCCCAGATTTTACATTTAATTCAATTCCATCTACAGCTTTTACTGATCCATATGTCTTTGACAGAGAATTTGTAATAATGCTTGACATGAACCAATTGCGATCTACTTACTAATTTAGTTAATGAAATTTTTATTAAGAGATCAAAATAACGGGTATTAACTTGACAGAATACGAATCGCTACTAGAGAAATTACTAGAACAAAAACCTGAACTTTCTCGATCAGATATTGAAGAAAGAATTAAACAAAAAAAAGACAAAATTGGAGCAGGTTATCTTACTGATCAAGGTGCACTTTTTCTAATTGCTTCAGATCTAGGAGTTTCGTTATCTGAGCCATTAAAAGTTGAGATGGGTCTAAAAGATTTGTTTGTTGGAGCAAAAGAGATTTCCGTCGAATCTAGAGTTTTGAGTTTGGCTCCTGCAAAACAATACACTAGAAAAGATGGTTCACCATTTCTTCTTCGAACTATGACCGTTTATGATAATGATTCAACTGCCAGCGTAAAGCTTTGGGATGAAAAGGCGAGTCTCCCTGAAATTGAAAATTTGAAGCCGGGTGATCTTGTTAAAATAATCAAGGCATATGTTAAATCAGATCTTAATGGAAAACCTACAATAAACATAGGTTCAGGCTCACACATTGAGCCTTCACATAATGAAAGCAACATCCCATCAATTGATGATATTATGTTAGATGTCAGCAAAGTGAAGGAGGGGGATACAAATTTGGCAGTTTCAGGAAAAATTGATGGAATGATAAGTTCCATGGAATTTACTAATTCGAGAGGTCAGCCAGGAAAGGCCTTAAGACTAAGATTGAAAGGAGATGATGGGAATTCTATTAGAGTAGTTCTTTGGGGAAAGGATGAAAGTAGCGTTCCAAAAATTATTGCTCCAGATGCAAAAGTTCGCTTGTTGGGGATTAGAACAAAATCTGGTAATCAGGGATTAGAAATTCACGGAAACGAATCAACAGTTGTTGAGATTGAGGGAAAACAAGAAGCTGAACCAATTCTTTTTAGAATAATATCTCTTGCAAAAGTTGATTCTGGAAAAACCATGATACTTGGTGTAGATAAGGAAAAAAGAATGTTCAATATTTCTGATACTTCAGAAAATTCTTTACAGTTCAAAGAAAATGATGTACTAGAATGCATGCCCTCTAAGGTTTTTGGAAATTCTATTACTTTGGATGAAAATTCATTTATTCGTAAAATAGACGATGACTCTACAATTCCAAACAAAGCTCAAATCAGAACAAAAATATCTGATGTTAAAGTTGGAGGAAACTATTGTGTTGAAGCAATAATTTTGAAGGTTCCAGAAAGAAGAGAAGTTCAAACAAAAAATGGTGAATCGGTTTCATTATCAGAAATGTTTGTTGAAGATGATAGTGGTCAAATTTGGATTAAAGGATGGAGAAATCAGGCCAGACTTATTGACAATTGTTCTATTGGAGAAATAATTTCAGTTACTGGTGTTAATGCAAAATCAGGATTAGAAGGAAGAATTGAATTGTTTTTATCACCTTTTTCTATTATTTCAAAGAAAAACTAGTAATCCCAAAATCCTCTAGTCATAACATACTGCCTTTCAGCCTCATAGATCTGTTTGTAGAGAGTTTCCTCATCTACCATGTTTCTTAAAATTCTGGCAGCAGTGTCGGCTCCTATACCATATCCAGAAATAACAATTAAGGCGGTTTTTCCAAAATTTTCAATTAAAGAAGACACCTTCCATGCTCTATCAAATTTGTGTTTTTCTTCCGAAGAAATTTTTTTCCCTGAATGTTTTTTTTGAATAATTTTAGGTAGATCATAATCTGAGTAAAAGGTAGCAGTAATTTGGCGTGCTTTACAGTATGGGCAAGATAAAGATTTTGTTACTTCATTTGTTTCTACAACTCTAGCCCATTTTCCACATCTTGCACAAACCAACCTATGTTTTGTTTTGAATAGTCTTGTTTTAATCATATCTAAAATTCCTTGATCTACATTGGATGGAGATGAATAATATTTTGCAGTATGATCCAAAATCGGAATTGCTAATTTAGAAAATTTGTCAGCATCATACCAAATAATTTGGATTTCATTGTTTTTGATTTTTTGTAAAATTTTTCTAGTACCTTCAATATCATATTTGTCATGAAATAATTCTCTTAATGCTTCTTTTACTAATGGAGTTTTTGAGTACCTATCATAAAGAAATTTCGCAGATTTTCTTTCATAAATTGCCTCACGACCAACAATTCCAAATTTTTTAGCAACACACCAAGTTCTCCAGTTTACATTGTGAGTTCCAGACAAAGACGCAGCTATGATAGATGGTAAATCATATTCATCTTTTATTACCTGGACAAATAATTTTTCAGTGATTCTTGATTTAGATGATAATACTATCCTATATGCATCAGAGCGTGCTTCAACCATAAATCCTAGTACTGATGAAAACATTGAAGAAAGTAATGTAGATAGTGTTGAGTTTATTTTTGTTCCAAAACAAGCATGTATGACTATAGTTCCTTCAGAACGTACAGATTCAATTACAATAGTTTTTTCATTTGGAATTGAATCAAAATTTAGGTTTGAAACTATATTGTTAATTAGTTTTAAAGATCCTTTTTTTACTTTTGTCCTAAATAATCCAACTTTTCTAGCTGTGCTGTATTCAACAGGGATGCTTTCTCCTTCCCAATATGGAACAGTGATTCCACCTGCTCTAAATGGTTCAACATTTACAATTAATGATTTTTCATCAATGTTTAGAATTCTCCATTGCATTCCTCTAAGAACGAAAATATTTCCAGATTCTCCATAATCTCCTACAAACCGTTGATCTAAAGTGCCAATGATTTTCTTCCCAACCGAATCAAAAACTTTGAATTTTAAAATGTCTGGAATAGTTGAAAGGTTTTCAAAATAGTATCTAAATGATCTACCTTTTTTCCAAAAAATCATTTTTTCTTTGTCAAAAAATAACAAATAGTTTGAATCAAGAAGTTCCAATACGTTTGAAAGATCATTTAATGAAGTATTCCGAAAAGGATATGCCATTGTAATTATTTTAAATGCACTTTCAATTGAGACTTCGCCTAATTGCATTGTTAAACCTACTAAATGGTGTGCCAGAACATCTAATGAGCCATCATGAATTTTTTGTTCTTCGATGTTTCCTTCTTTTACACGCTCAAGAATAGCTTTTGCTTCAAATTCATCATCAGCACTATTAGTAATTATTAGACCTTGAGCAGAAGAATCCCTGTTATGTTTACTTCTTCCAATTCTTTGAACAAGTTTTGAAACTTGTCTGGGTGATCCATAATGAATAACTAATTCAACTGAACCTATATCAAGTCCAAGCTCTAGTGATGATGTGCAGACAACTATTCCAGGTTTACCTTCTCGTAAAAGAATTTCAGTTTCTTCTCTAACTTGTTTTGATAAAGAACCATGATGTAGTTCTATATTGATATCAGATTTTTCTTTTAGAATTGATGCTAAAAACTCTGATTCTCCTCTAGTGTTTGTAAAAAGTAAGACAGGGGAGCTGAGATTTAATTTTTTTACATAATCAACAATAGATTTTGCTACATCTGAGATGGTTCCATCTACATATTTTACATCTACATCATATTTTCGAATTGATGTATCTTGAATTATCTTACATTTTCTTTTTGTGCCAACAACAAATTTTGCTGCTTCGTACTCATTACCTATAGTTGCTGACAATCCAACTCGAGTAATTTCAGAGTTTGAAGAAAGTTGGAGTCTTTCTAAACTAAGGGATAGTTGTGCGCCTCTTTCACTGGGTAATAATTCATGAACTTCATCAATCACAACCCACTCGAGTTCTGATAATGCATCAAGCATTTTTTGTTGAGTTAAAAGAATAACTAATGTTTCTGGAGTTGTGATTAAAACGTCTGGAGGATCTTTTGTAATTTTTCTTCGAACAGATTGCGATGTGTCACCATGTCGAATTTCAATTCTTAATTCTTCGTTTTCTGCATAACGAGTGATTCTTCTAAAAACATCACGATTAAGTGCACGTAAAGGCGTAATGTAAAGTACTTTGATTTTCCCAATTTTTTTTGATTCTTTAACTAGAGAAAATATTGGAATTACGGAACATTCTGTTTTACCTGAACCAGTAGGTGCAATAATCAATGAGTCTTTTTTTTGTAAAATTGTTGGAACGGCCTTTTTCTGAATTTCGGTTAACTCACGAAAACCAAGATTAGAAAATTTTGTTATTAAGATAGGGTCAAGTAGTTGATTCTTCTGTTTGCTTTGATTTCGATCTTTCATAAACCATTACGCCAACAAGTCCAAGTGCGAATAAAATAACTGTAATGGTAGGTATAGAGTCAAAAATTCCAGCCATAATCTATCTTTGAATTTCATGGTTAAATAGATTAAGATTAATTGTGCAGTCCATTTGAGGATATATTGTAATTAAAACTGCTTTCTGAAAATGGCGAGTATACTTTACCATTGAATTTAGTTCCTTTTTTTGATAATTTTATTTTATTGTGAGTAAACATGTCAATGGATTTTTCTAAATTTTCAGCTTCATATTGATCAAAATTTCGTATCATGTTGGTGATAACAACTGGGATATTATTGTGAATTGTAATTTTTGATAATTCATGCATATATTTCATAAATGCAATGTTTTTTTCTAATGACAATTCATCTTTAGAGTATTCAAATGAAAACAAATCAGTTATGTTATCTATTATAACTAAATCAAAATTTGATTCAGAAATTTTTGATAATGCTTTAATTTGTTCTGCAGAATTTGTAATTCTGCTTACTATTACTTTATCCATTAATGAATCATCCATGTTATTATTTTTTATAATCTGAAGCATTCTTTCAGGTCTAAATTCACCTGTGGTATCCTGGAAATAGATTTTGCCACCTTGTTTGAGGCAATTAATTGAAATTTGTATCAAAAATTGTGTTTTGCCAGTTCCATTTGGTCCAAAAATGTCAGTAATGATTCCATTTTTAATGCCTCCTCCAAGAAACTGATCCAATTTTTCAATACTAGTCGGGATCATACATTCAATAATCAATTACCTAAAATTAAAAGGAATTTTTTTCATTATTAGGCAAGGCTTTTATTCAGGAAAACATCGTATGCTGACAAGTGAAAAATCAGTGTCGCAAACGAGTGCTAAAAGACCACTAACAACACTTCAGAAAAGTACTAAGAAAAAAGTTACTGTTAGACTGAAAAATGAAGTAGAGTACAAAGGAAAAATGGACAATGTTGATTCCTATATGAATTTGATAATGACTGATGCTGAAGAGCTTAATGAAGACAAAGTTATTGCAAATTATGGTCGAGTCATTGTTCGAGGCAATAATGTATTATTCATAAAATTAGAAAATGAACTCTGATTTCTAGGGGTTTATTATGACTAGAAGTTTTCTGTTTACGTCTGAATCAGTAACAGAAGGCCACCCTGATAAGGTGTGTGATCAGATTTCGGATGCAATTTTAGATGAATATCTAAAACAAGATCCCGATTCACGTGTTGCTGTAGAGACTCTAACTACTACAGGGTTTGTTGCAGTAGCTGGTGAGGTTACTTCAAAGGCAAATTTTGGAAAAGACGAGCAAGAAAAACTAGTTAGAAAAACAATTCGGGAAATTGGGTATGATAATCCAGATTTACTTTTTGATGCGGATTCTTGTGAAGTCATGCTGAAATTACACTCGCAAAGTCCAGATATTAGTCAGGGTGTTACTGCAACAGATGACAAGGAACAAGGAGCTGGTGATCAGGGTTTAATGTTTGGTTATGCATCAAATGAAACAGCGGAGTTAATGCCGTTACCCATCTTACTTGCACATAAGCTTACAAAAAAACTTGCAGAAGTAAGAAAGAAAAAAGAATTGCAATGGGTTAGACCGGATGGAAAATCTCAAGTTTCAATATTGTACGAAGATAACAAGCCAAAAAAAATTGAAACAATTGTAATTTCAACTCAACATGAACCACATATTACAAATAGTGAAATAAAAAATGCCTTAATTGACAAAGTGATCAAGCCTGTATGTGGAGATCTATGGCAAGATGATATTGAGATTCATGTAAATCCTACAGGAAAATTTGAAATTGGTGGTCCTCATGGTGATGCAGGTCTTACTGGAAGAAAAATTATTGTTGATACTTATGGTGGATTTGGACGTCATGGGGGAGGAGCTTTTTCTGGAAAAGATCCATCCAAAGTAGATAGATCAGCTTGTTACATGTGTAGATATGTTGCAAAAAATATCGTTGCGGGAGGATTAGCGGAAAGGTGTGAAGTTCAAGTGGCTTATGCAATTGGAGTTGCCGAACCTGTCTCTTTAATGGTTAACACATTTGGAACAAGTAAAATTCCAGAAGAGGATATTGAAAACATAGTTAGAAAACACTTCGATATGAGACCATCAGCCATTATTTCACAGTTAGATTTGAAAAAACCTATCTACAAAAAAACTGCAGCATACGGACATTTTGGAAGAAATGAACCTGAATTTAGATGGGAAAAAACTGATAAGGCGGACATATTAAGACAAGCTGCGGGAATCTAAAATTTCACCAAATGATTTTAGTTTTATGCCAGATTCTTTTTCCAAAGTTCTATAATTTCCAGTAAAGCTTCCAATCATAATATTAAGATCATCTACCCCAAAGATACTTTTTGGGTCATGAAGTGCATCGAAATAAGCATTCTCTAGATTTATTTTTTTAATTTTTACTTTTTTTGAACCTACAAATTTTTTTACGAAATTTTCATAGCTTACAATTTTAGGACCAACTAAATCAACTATTTTTTTAGAAAATATTTTTGTAGAAATTGACTTTAAAATTATTTTTGCAACATCGTTTACAAATATTGGTTGTAGTTTATAATTTCCAGAACCAGGAATTATTACAGTTCCTTTTTTTATTTGCTTTTTCAAACTTTTAGAAAGGAGATCATCATATCCAATAATATATGATGGTCTAAAAATTGTATAATCTAAACCAGATTTTTTTATTAATTGTTCAGCTTTAAGTTTTGAAATGAAATAACTCGAAGTTGATTTTTCTGAGACACCTAATCCACTGTTATAGATAATTTTCTTTATTTTCGCTTTTTTACAAATTTCGACTATTTTTTTTGTTAATTCTATATTAGTTTCTTGATATGCATTCTCAGGTGTTTCTCTCCCACTACCAATCAGATGGACTAAAGCCTCACAATTTTTAATTTTTGTGACTAATTTTGTAGAAAATTCATTCGAGAGGATTTTAGTTTCGGATTTATAATTTTGAAAGTTTCTTCTTGCAATACATATAGCGTTTATTTCATTTTCATGTAAAATCTTACGAAGATTCCTAGCTACAAAGCCGTTGGCCCCAGTTATGACAATACATGGAGAATGATTTTTCATAAAGAGGATTTTATAACATTTAATTTTAAAGATACTCTTGGTTTTATGATGGAAGAGGTACAAAAGCAAAAACTAAGAAAAGGTTTTACTACAGGTACATGTGCTTCAGCATCAGCAAAAGCTGCCATATTATCTATAATTAAACAACAAAAAGTTGTAGATGTTGATGTAACATTACCTAAAGGGGATTCAATAAAAATCAAAATTGAGAATTGTGAGTTCTCTGAGAAAAGTGCACGATGTTCTGTAATTAAAGATGGTGGAGATGATCCTGATGTAACCCATGGTGCGGAGATTATTGTTGATGTATCTTTAAATGAAAATATTGGTCAAATTGAAATTGATGGAGGAGAGGGGGTAGGAATAGTTACAAAACCAGGTTTAGGATTAGAAATTAACAAACCAGCAATTAATCCTGTTCCAAAACAAATGATCAGTACAAATTTGAATGAAATTGCAAAAGATTTGCTTCAGAAATATGGAATTAAAGTCGTTATTTCAGTTCCAAAAGGAAAAGAATTAGCATTGAAGACTGATAATCCTAGACTAGGAATTGTTGGTGGAATTTCAATTCTAGGAACATCTGGTATAGTGATTCCATATTCTACTGCATCATTTGCAGCATCTATCAGACAAAACCTAGATGTTTCAATAGCTCTTGGAAATGACATAGTTGTATTAACAACTGGTGGGAGAAGCGAAGAGTTTTCAAAAAGACTTGTAAATTTACCTGAACATTGTTTTGTAAAAATGGGTGACTTTTCTGGTTATACAATTCAGCAATGTGCAAAAAAAGGAATTAAGAAAGCATATGTTGTCGGATTTATTGGAAAACTTTCTAAAATGGCAATGGGTGTTAAACAAACCCACGTTAAAGGCTCAAAAGTTAACATGAGTTTTCTTGCTAATCTTGCAAAAAATAATGGGGCAAATGATGAACTGGTAGACCGTATAAAAAATGCTAATACAGCTAGACATGTACAAGAAATGATTCAGGAAAATAACCTAAATGAGTTTTTTAGAACAGTTTGTTCAAAAGTTTATGATCACATGGTAGATTATTCTGAAAATAGAGTCGATCTAGAAATAATTCTATTTGATTTTGATGGATCTATCCTGACTAGATATCCTGAAAAGTAAGATATTTTATTAAATTAGAAATAATTGTTTTGTGGAAAAAATTTCTGTTCTTGCTATTACTAAAAATGGAGTTAAAATTGGATTATCCCTAAAGGAGTTTTATCCTTCTTGGGCAGTTTATGCCCCAGAAAAATTCTCTGATAATACTTCTGACATAGAATGGTATTCTGAATCTACTTCTGAAAGAATTGTAAAACTTTTCAATTCAAGTGATGCGCTGATTTGTTTATTTTCACTGGGTGCAGTAATTAGGCTGATATCTCCACACATCAAAGACAAAAAAACTGATCCGGCTGTTCTTGTTATTGATGACAAAACAAATTTTGTAATAAGTACACTTTCTGGGCATCTTGGTGGTGCAAATGAGTTAGCTGAACAAATTGCAAAAAAACTTGGTGCTACACCTGTAATTACTACTGCAGCAGATGTTAACAAAACTATTCCTGTTGATCTTCTAGGAAAAGAATTTGGATGGAAAATAGATGATGATTCCACTGTGACAAAAATTAGTGCCTTAATGGTCAATGAAGAGAAGATTGGTGTTTATCAGGATGCAGGAGATAAAAATTGGTGGAAAAAAGACTTGCCAAAAAATGTTACAATTTATTCTTCGTTTGATGAATTAAAAAATTCAGATTCAAAAGGGTTTTTGATTATTTCGGATAAAAATATTGATTCGAAAATTTCAAAAAAAGCTGTAATCTATAGACCGCCGAATCTAGTAGTTGGAATTGGACTTCATTGGGATACGTCAAAAGAGACAATTAAAAAAGGATTAGAAGCATGTCTAGAAAAAAATAATCTTAGTCACTTGGCAATTGCAAAGTTTGTTTCATTGAAGAAACCACAAGACATCAAAGGTTTGATTGAAATTGGTAAAGAAATGAATGTTCCTGTAGAGTATTTTGAAAAAGATGATTTAACAAATGTTATTGTTCCAAATCCATCTGATACTGTTCAGACATTTGAAGGAACACCTAGTGTTTCAGAAGCTTCAGCAATCAAAGCCTCAAAAGGTCAATTAATAGTACAAAAACAAAAATTTCCGCCAAATTTGACTATAGCTATAGCGAGGATTGTAAATTGAGAAGAGGATTACTTTTGATTGATAGAGGTAGTAGAGAAAAAGAAGCAAAAGATGAGCTTGATCTAATCTGTCAAAGGGTAAAGGAGAAAGGAAATTATGAATTTTCTAACTATTGTTTTTTAGAGGTCATACCTCCATTTATTGAAGAAGGTATCAAAAAGTCGCTTGATAGCAAGATAGATTACCTTACCATTGTTCCATATTTCCTGTATCCCGGTAAAAAAGTAAAGGCTGCAGTTAATGATGCAATAAAATTTCAGGCCCATACTGATGTAAAATTTGTAGTCACAAAACCAATGAGCATGCATAAAACAATGATTGAATTGGTGGATAGCAGAGTAACTACATCTCTTGAAACTAATAGAATTAATTTACAAAAAAAAGATGTTGATGTATTAATTATTGGTCATGGAAGTAAAGATCCTAATGCTCAACTTTCTATAAAGTATGTAGTAGATGGATTAAAAGAAACATACAGAAATATTAGTCATTGTTTTTTAGAAATTGAAGAACCAAATATTGCTCAAGGAATTTCAAAATGTGAAAAGAATAATCCAAAAGTGTTGGTAATAGTATTTTATTTTCTTCATGAAGGAGCACATGTAAAGCGTGATATCTATGAAGATCTAAATCCTGCACTTGAAAAATCTAATTTGAAAAAAATATTGATAACAAAACATATTGGCACAGATGAAAAAATGGTTGATTTAATAATTGAAAGAGCAAAAGAGGTAGAAAATGTTAACTGAAAAAGGACAGTCAATTGAAGATGCAAGTATGCAAATAATTGAAAATGAAATTGGTTTGCATAATTATAATGAAAAAGAGTGGCCAATTGTTAGAAGAGTAATTCATTCAACAGCTGATTTTGATTTTGCAAGAAATAATTCAAT
>JBHIUX010000018.1:0-14627 GCA_042138065.1 Nitrosopumilaceae archaeon | reverse complement strand
AAACCTGTTTCTGAACCAATAGAAAAAATTGAATCACCATTGAAACCATTTTTTTATTTAGCAAAAGAAATGCTTCAAAAATATAATTTTAATGGAGGAATAAAAATAGTAGTTGAGTCCGAAATTCCCTCAGGTATTGGTCTTGGTTCATCTTCAGCTTGTTGTGTCGCAGGTGCAGCATCTATTTCAAATTTATTTACAAAATTATCCAAAGAAGAAATTATTGATCTTGCCATAAAAGCTGAGCAAACAATTTTCAAAGATACATCTGGTGCGGATTGCACTGTGTGTACTCATGGTGGGATTATAGAGTATGATAAACAGGGGGGTTTTCAAAAAATTGAATCACCAAATAATTTTACTTTGATAATTTCAAATTCTGGTCAAACTCACTCTACAAGCGTTACAGTCTCAAAAGTAAAGGATTTCAAAGAAAAAAATGAAGAAAAATTTTTGGCACTATGTGAAAAAGAAGATGTTCTTATTGAAAATATCAAAGAATCTCTTCAAAAAAATGATCTCAAAGAAATTGGAAATAGCATGTCAGAAAATCAAAACTATTTAGAAGAAATTGGCATTTCAAATGATAGAATTCGTGATATGATAAAGATTGCAAAAAATTATTCATATGGAGCAAAAATCACCGGTGCAGGCGACGGTGGATGCATCATAGCATTAGCTGATGAAACTAATTTGGAGGACGGTATGAAAAACCTTCAAGCTAAAAATTACGAATGTTTTTCAGTAAAAATTGATTCAAAGGGATTAGATACTTTTTAACTACCTTTTTGTGTCAAAAAAAACATGATTCTGATCAAACTTGGAGGTTCTATTATTACAAATAAAGAAAAACCTCTCTCACCTAGGAAAAAATCAATAGATAGAATTGTTAAGGCATTAAAAAAAATCGATGAGCCAATCGTTGTTGTACACGGTGGGGGCTCTTATGGTCATTATTGGTCAGTGAAATACAACATGCATACAAAACCTGCAAATTATAATGCTCATGGTGTATCTGTAGTAAAAAATTCAATGGTGGAATTAAACAAAATTATCCTTGATTCATTTTTAAAAAATAAATTAAATCCATACTGCTTACCACCAACTGATTTTATTTTTGGAAATAAGCCAATAACAAAGAAAATTAAGGAAGTTGAAAAAATTGCAAAAACTAATTTAATTCCAATAACGTTTGGGGATGCGTTATGGTTTGGTAAAAAGAAATCTTACATTTTATCAGGAGATAAAATAATGTCTATTTTAGCAAAAATTCTAAAACCGAGACTATGTGTTTTTGTTTTAAATGTAGATGGGCTATATTCAGATCCAAAAACAAAAAAATTAATTCATGAATTAAAAGGTGAAAAACCATTAATTATGAAATCTTCAAAAGATGTTACAGGGGGAATGAAGCGAAAAGTTGATGAAGCTACTAAAATTTCTAAAAATGGCATGAATGTGTTTTTTGTAAATGGGAACAAACCTGAAAGAATTGTTGATGCGGTAAAAAGAAAAAAATTTCATGGAACTTTGTTTAAGGGAAGATAAAATGGAAGAATATGTAATTTTAGTAGATAAAAATGATAACAAAATTGGTTTAGAAGAAAAGGTAAAGTGTCATCTGCCAAATGGAAAACTTCATCGAGCATTTACTGCTTTACTGTTTGATAACAATGGGAAATTAGTTCTTACAAGAAGAAGTTCAGGGAAGATGCTTTGGCCAGGAGATTGGGATGGGACATTTGCTAGCCATCCAAGAGAAGCTGAAACCTTTGTTTCATCAGCAGCAAGAAGAATGCCTGAGGAGTTAGGTACCCATTGTGAGCTGGATTATCTGATGAAATTTGAATATCATGTTCCTTACAAAGACATTGGCTCAGAAAATGAGGTTTGTGGCACCGTAGTAGGAATAGTTGAGGATTTATCAAATTTCAAAGTAGTGGAGGAGGAAATTAGTGAGGTAAAAGCAATTTCTGCAGATGAGTTAAAGACGGATTTAAGAAAAAACCCTCAGATTTATTGTCCTTGGATGCTAGTGGCTTTATTTTTAATTCCTTCCTCAGAAAAAGCAATGCTTGAGAAATACAAAACAACTCTATCACCTTGGCTTGAACCTGAAGTAAGAGAATCTTTAGAAGAGTCAATCAAACATCACTTTCCAGACAATGATTGGAGGTTGGTAAATTAATGAATTCATCACAACTTAAAAAAACTGCAAAGATTGTAAATCGTTTTCTTGGTTCACAAATAAAAGGTGATCCTAATCAACTTTACAAAGCTGCAGCTCATCTTATTGTAAATGGTGGAAAAAGACTAAGACCATACATGGTTCTAAAAAGTTGTCAAGTTTTAGGTGGAAAAAGTAAAGATGCTATGTCGGCTGCAGGTGCAGTTGAAATGGTTCATAATTTTACACTTGTTCACGATGACATCATGGACAATGATGAAATGCGACATGGTGTTCCTACAACTCATAAGAAATTTGGAATGCCAATTGCAATTTTGGCAGGAGATGTATTATTTTCCAAAGCTTATCAAGTGGTTTCAAAATCAAATTTACCATCAAAATCAACTACTGAATTAGTTTCAAGATTAGCTAAGGCATGTGTAGATGTTTGTGAAGGACAACTACTTGATATCAAAATGGCTGAAAGTAAAAAAATTCCAACTCAAAATGAATATATCAAAATGATTAGTAAAAAAACTGCAGCATTGTTTGATGTCTCGTGTTCAATGGGAGCAATTTGTGCAAAATCAAAAAATAAAGACATATCAAATCTTTCTTCTTTTGGAAAAAATTTGGGAATAGCTTTTCAAATCACTGATGATCTGATTGGAGTTATGGGGGATCCTAAAATTACAAAAAAACCAGTAGGAAATGATTTACGTGAAGGTAAAAAATCTCTTCCAATTTTGCTTGCAATAAAAAAAGCAAAGGGAAAAAATAAAAAAATTATCCTTCATGCATTTGGAAATCAGAAAGCAAAAAGAAAGGAAATTGAAGATGCAGTTAGAATTATCAAATCTCTAGGAATTGAGAAATCCGTGCGTAATCAGGCCCTCCAATATGCCGAAAAAGCCAAAAAATCACTAAATTCCTATTCTGGATCAAGCAAAAATGAGTTAATTTCACTTCTAGATTTCGTTGTACAAAGGAGTTTGTAATTTGGATGAAGAAGTAAAAAAAGAAATTAGAAAAATAGCATTACAAAATGCATTTGAGCACGAAGGTCAAACAAAAGATAAAATTGTTTTATCAAAAATTTTAGGAACAAAACCAGAACTTCGTTCTAAAGTTAAAGAGATTAGTGCTGAAATCACAGCAATTGTTGATGAAGTAAATAAAATTTCTTTTGCAGAACAAAAATCAGAAATTGAAAATAATTTTCCTGAAATTCTTGTGCCAAAAGAAAAACATGAAGAAAGGGATGGATTACCCCCACTTGAAGGAGCTGAAAAAGGCAAAGTAGTTACTAGATTCCCTCCAGAACCAAATGGTTATCCACACATAGGTCATGCAAAAGCTGCTATAATCAATGAAGAATATGTAAACATGTATGGTGGAAAAAAAATTTTAAGAATGGATGATACAAATCCAGAAAATGAAAGACTTGAATATTATGCTGCAATCAAGGTTGGTCTTGAATGGCTTGGGATTCAATACGATGTAATAAAAAATACCTCTGACGATATGGAATTGTTATACGAAAAAGGTCTAGAGATAATTAATTCTGGAAATGCGTACATTTGTACATGTAAACGAGAGGATATTAGTAAAAACAGAAGAGAAATGAAGGCTTGCAAATGTAGCACGGCTGATCAAAATCAAAATAATGACAGATGGCACAAGATGTTTGAAAAATACAAACAGGGGGATGCTATTGTTCGTTTTCGTGGAAATATGAAATCAGAAAATACAGTTATGAGAGATCCTGTTTTGTTTAGAGTGATCGAAGCTAAACATCCACTACTTGGAGATAAATACAGAGTATGGCCGAGCTATGACTTTGCTGTAGCAATTGAGGATAGTATTGATGATGTATCTCATGCATTTAGATCAAAGGAGTATGAACTTCGAAATGAGCTATATTATGCAATTCTTGATGCGTTAAAAATGAGAAAACCAAAAATGTTAGAATTTTCGAGGCTAGAATTCAAGGGAATGCCAGTATCAAAACGAATTCTCAAACCACTGATTGAAGAAGGAAAAATTTCATGGTATGATGACCCTAGATTACCAACATTAGAATCTCTAAAAAGAAGAGGAATAACTTCGGAAGCGGTTAGAAAATTCATACTTTCTTTGGGATTTACTAAAGCCGATACATTAGCACCGTTTGATGCATTAGAATCATTTAATCGAAAAATTGTAGATGCAGAAAGCATAAGGTTGTTTATGGTAAAAAATCCAAAAAAATTAGTAGTAAAAAAATTGCCTTCTTCATCTATTGAATTACCAAATCATCCAACAAAAGACATGGGAAAAAGAAAATTAGAGATTGATGAGAATTTGTATATTTCATCTGAAGATGCAGCCAATCTAAATCCTGGCGTAAACATTCGATTAATGGGGTTAGGAAATGTTGCAATAACAAAAAGTGATCATGAGTTAGAAGGAGAGTTTGCAGGAGATGATATGGATGTTGATTATCCAAAATTTCAATGGATACCACAAAAAAATTCTCACGAATTGAAAATTCTAATTCCAAAGCAATTATTCATTGATGATGAATTTAATGTAGATAGTTTAGAAGAAATCATTGTACATACTGAACCACATTTTTTGGAGTTATCTGAAGGAGCTGAAATACAATTTGTAAGATTTGGTTATTGTAGAAAAGATTCACAAAATCAAGCAATCTATACCCATAAATGAGCTAATATGAAAATTGCAAGATTAATAGAATCAAATAATGAAACGTATGGTTTTGTAAAAGATGATCATGTATCAACAAAAAACGAAATAACTTATGAAACAGGTGTGCCAATTCCTCAAAGTATCAAGGATTTTTTATTTGATGGTTGGTATGATGAAATTAAAGATAGAGTTTCAACATTACCATACAAAGAGAGTTTATCAAAATTCAAACTTTTGGCTCCAATTCCAAATCCTTCAAAAATTATTTGCATGGCTTATAATTATTCTGATCATGCCGAAGAGCAAAACTTGAAGCCGCCAAAAGATCCTGTAATAGTTTTCAAGCCTAGGACTGCTTTATGTGGAACGAATTCGGAAATTATTTGTCCAAATTTTGTAACTCAGCTAGATTACGAGGTAGAATTGGCGGTAATAATAGGAAAGACTTGCAAGAATCTTGCAGAATCTGACGTGAAAAGTGCCATTTTTGGCTACACGATTCTCAATGATGTTTCTGCACGAGATATTCAATTCAAAGATAAACAATTCGGTCGAGCGAAAAGTTTTGATACTTTTGCACCTTGTGGGCCATGGATTACAACATCTGACGAAATTCCAGATGCCCAAAGACTTCAACTGATAACTAAAGTCAATGGAGAAACAAGACAAGATTCATCAACAAGTAAAATGTTTTTGAAGATTCCTGAAATTGTTTCAAAATTAAGCAAAGTCATGACATTAGAAAAAGGAGACATAATATCTACAGGGACACCATCAGGAGTTGTTTTAAAAAATTCTAATTTAGAATATCTAAAAGATGGAGATGAGATTGAAATGATAATTGAAAAATTAGGTACTTTGAAAAACACTGTAAGGTTTGTTTAAAAACTAAATTTTCTTTTTCATGAGATAAAATTTTAATCGAAATTGTAGATCAGGAAAATTCGATAATAATGTGAATTTTGTAAGAATTTGAACCCGCTTATAGTTTTTAGTATAAGCAAAATTTTGAATATAAGATAAAATATCACTCAGCCCATCATTTTTTTCTGAAATCAAAGTCACTAAAAGCGTTTTATCAAAATGTTTAGAATCAGAAAAAATTGCTACGCTGTTTATTGAATTATTATTTTCAGAAAAAATAATTCGATGGTTGTTAATTAGTGACAATCTTGTTGTGTCATCTAATGGAATCCATCTCCAAGAATCAACATATGAAAAATCAGGAGAGAAAATTATCGGTGGTTGTTTTTTTTCATAGCTTGCAAATTTTATTTTTAAGGTTAAATTGATTTTTTTAGGTTCTAGGTAATAGAAATGCCATGTTTCAAAATTTTCATAATTTAGTTTGTGTGCAAGTTCTAATGATTTGATATTTGTTGATTCAATAAGCATGAATGAGATTGTGCATCCATTTTGTTTCCCTATTTTTTCGGATTCTATAACAAGTTCGGTAGCATACCCTCTTCTTCTGAAATTTTGGTTTACTCGAATTCCTTCAATCCATATTTGATTTCCTTTGTAAACCGCTGCATGACAAATTGCTACAGGGATATTCTCATTATGAACTACTAAGAAATTTCCTTCTTTTATCCAAGAATCCCAAACATCAGCAATATAATCACCCCAAGAAAATGTATTTTTGCAAAATTCTAATACTGCCTGTTTTTCGTTGTTTGTAACATTTGATACATTCAATGAGTAGAAAAATTATTAAGATTAGTTAAACGATCTTGTTATATGAGCAGGGTAATGGCAGGAAAAGTATCAGATCTCTCAGATGGAAAGCTTCACAAAGTTTCTGCTGAAGGAAAAGAAATTCTTGTAGTTAATTTTGATGGAAGTTTTTTTGCTGTTGATGATACTTGTACCCATGCAGGGGCCAGTTTATCAGAGGGAAAACTTGATGGCTCAACTATTACGTGCGGTTGGCACGGTGCACAATTTGATTGCAAAACAGGCAATTTAGAAAAATTTCCTGCGAAAATTAATAATTTACAGTCTTACAAGGTCAATGTTGAATCTGATGATGTGGTAATAGAGGTGTGATGGAAAATTAAATTAATTCCGTTTGGTGATAAGAAAGTGGGAGAAGAAAACAAAGATCAATTAAAGGAGGCGATTCAGACATTAACGGAAGTTGTTACAAATCCTTCAACACCGAAGATGATTAGAAAAAGCATTACCGATTTGGTTACTGAATTACATGATAAGGAATATTCCAAATCTGTGAGGGCTGCAAATGCAATTAGTGCATTAGATGAAATTACGCAGGACCCAAACTTGCCATCTTTTGTTAGAGTTACTCTATGGCAAGCAGTTTCAAAACTAGAAGGCATAAGGGAATAAATTCCCAACTAAATTAATTCATGGCATTGAAAATAGAAGAATATCTTCAATCTCTACCAAAAGACATTATGTCTGGTGAAGATGTCCAACTTCCAGAACACTCCATAAGAGAAATTTTTGAATTTTGTCAATTAGAAAATAATGATATTTTTTATCATCTGGGTTGTGGTGATGGAAGAGCCATCAAAATTGCGTTAGAAGAATTTCATGTAAAAAAAGCTGTTGGAATTGACAATGATGAAAAAAAAATTGAAGGGGCAATTAACTTGCTAGGAAAAAATCCTCATTCAGAAATCAGGTGTGAAAGTGTTCTTGATTCAAAATTTGATGATGCCACAGTAATATTATTCTGGTTTACAGATTCTAAAATTATAGAAAAAATGATGCAAAAATTCGAAGTGCTTCCTAAAGGATGTAAAATCATCACCATATGGGGACCGTTGCCAGGGTGTCTACCAGAAAAGGTCAACTTTCCATTTATCATAAATCAAATTCCTCTCAAACCAGCAAAAGATCTTCAAGAACAACTTCTTGCAGTGTTTGGGGTCAAATGTATTGATTTTGTTACAGCCTGGGAATTTGCAGAACGTTATACTAAAGCAATTGAATCAACCCAGTCCGAGAATGATAGATTTCTTACAATAATGCAGTCTCTAGTCATTTGGATTAATGCTAAAAATTTGGGAGTTGCTTGTGGAGATGAAATTCCCGAGCCCATTAAAGCATACATTGGAATATTAAGAAATTTTTTCAATATTGAAGTAGAGCACCTGCTAAAAAAGTAATTTCTGGTGCAATCCTTTTATTTTGAAAATAACTAAAATCAGTTATGGAAGGAAGAATAAACATCAATGTATCAGCAGTTGATTATGATAAAACCAGTAAAGAAATCAAAACTCAACTAACTCTTCTTGAAGAGATGGTACACGGGGAGAATGATTTTGTAGTAACTGATTCAGAATTTGCTTTTGGGTGGCACTTTTTTGTAGTTAGTGTGAATAAAGAATTAGTTGAAAAATTAGCCGATCAGGTTGGTCCAGATTTTAATAGGTTAAAAGGAAAAGGCATGGAGAAAAAGTTTCTTTCTTGGCTTGCAAGTAAGATGGAGCAAAAAATTCCACGCTTTAAGCTTGCCCTTAAAGAAGAGATGGAATCAAGCAAGTACGGAATCTTTTGAGATTTTTAAAAAGATATGAAAAAAATCTGCTGGGCGAATACTGAAAATCTTGATGATGCTCAGTTTGTGGTGGTTGGAATTCCTGACGAATCACAGTCACACGCATTAAGAAAGGGAACAGAAGAAGCACCGCAACGCATCAGAGAAATTGCTAATGAACGAGACACTTACAACCGTAATGGTAAACAATCCCTTGGATTACCATACTCTAAGATTAATCAAAGAAGAGTATTTGATTATGGAAACATTGAACGGGGGCAAATTTCTGATGTCTTCAAAAAAATTTCAAAATCAAAAATTCCAATTACTATTGGAGGTGATCACTCCATCACAACCCACATTGTAAAGGCAATTTCAGAATCTGTTGGAAAAATTTCAATGGTGTATTTTGATGCACATCCAGATTTTGTTAGTTCCACCACAAACTATTACGGCTCTGTATTTCATGATATATTACAATACATCGATATTTCATCAAGCATTCAAGTTGGAATTAGAACACCTGAACAAGAAGAGCTGGAAAACATCAAGAAATACGATCTCAAAATAATCACACCATTTGATATCAGAGAAAAGGGCATTAAGGAAATTTCTGAAACAATTTTGAACACTACTGGTGATAATGTCTATGTATCATTTGATATGGACTGCATAGACCCATCATATGCTCCTGGCGTTTCGGTTCCAGTGCCTCTGGGAGTAAACAGCACAGATGCAGTATATCTTTTAAAAAAAATTGTAAATCAGGGAATAGTTGGAATGGACATTATGGAGGTTTGTCCAAGCTTTGATGTTAAAGATAGAACATCACACTTGGCGTCAAGAATGATTGCTGAAGTGATTTTTTCTGCTGGTTTAAAATAGAACAAAGAGCAAAAAAGATTATGTTTGAAAATGAATTCACATGGGGCAAGGCAGTAGCAACAAAAACTGAAGACAAGTTTGATGCCATGTTTGAGAGTGCCCTAGATATTGTAAGGGAAAATCTTGGAAAAAAATATCCAATCATAATTAACGGAAAAGAAATATTTTCTGAAAACATATTTGATGTAAAGTCGCCTTCTGATACCAGAATTGTTGTGGCAAAATTTCCACAAGCAACAAAAGATGATACAATAAATGCAATTAGTGCTGCAAATGAGGCATTTGAGAAATGGAGTGAAGTGCCATACAAATCACGTGTTAAAATATTCAGGGATTGTGCTGATGAGTTTTCAAGAAAAAAATTTGAGCTAGCTGCAATAATGTCCTATGAAAATGGCAAAAACAGAGTAGAGGCGATGAATGATGTTGATGAGGCAATTGACTTTATGCGATTTTATGCATATCAACTAGAAAAAAATGAAGGGTTTGAAAAAGAGACTCCTCACCCAAATCCAAAAGAAAAGACAAGAACCGTTCTAAAACCATATGGTGTGTGGGGAATAATTGCGCCTTTTAATTTTCCATCAGCAATTGCAATTGGAATGACAACTGGTGCACTTATCACTGGGAACACGGCTGTTCTAAAGCCTGCAAGTGACGCACCATTATCATCATTCAAGTTTGCAGAACTAATCTACAAGCAAATTCCAACTGGTGCAATCAACTTTATTACAGGGCCAGGAAGCGTTGTTGGAAAAACACTCATTGAGCATCCATTAGTTAGTGGAATTGCATTTACTGGCTCAAAGGAAGTAGGTATATCTGGCTACAAAAAATTCACAGAACAGCACGTAAAGCCATTCATTTCAGAAATGGGTGGCAAAAATCCAGTAATCATTACAGAGAATGCAGATTTAGAAAAGGCAACAGACGGTATTTTACGGGCAGCATTTGGTTATGGCGGACAAAAATGTAGTGCATGTTCACGAGTTTATGTTCAAAAAAACATTGCGGACCAATTTCTAAAAAAACTTAAAGAAAAAACTGATTCTCTGAAAATAGGATACCCTTGGGAAAAAGAAACTTTTTTGGGACCAGTTATCAATAAAGATGCAAAAGAAAAATATCTCAAAGTAATAGATCTTGCAAAAAAAGATGGAGAAATCATATCAGGTGGTACTTCAATTGAAAAAGATGATTTAACGCATGGTTACTATGTTGCGCCAACCATAATTACAAAGCTTCCAAAAGAACACAAGCTTGTAAAAGAGGAATTATTTTTGCCAGTTGTTTGTGTTGACGAATTTGAAAACTTTGACGATGCAATAAAACTTGCCAATGATACAGAATACGGATTGACAGCAGGAATTTTTAGTGAGAAGAAAGAGGAGATTGACAAATTTTTCTCAAAGATTCGGGCTGGAACAGTTTATGCAAATAGGGCAGCAAGTGCAACAACTGCTGCACTTGTTCAGGCACAACCATTTGTAGGCTGGAAAAATTCTGGAATCTCAGGAAAAGCAGCAGGTGGAGAACAATATCTTCAACAGTTTCTGCGAGCCCAGACTCAGACCTTGTGTGACTGAATAAATGAGCTGCCAAGAAGCAAAATGTTTCTTTTTCTCTCCTTGAGTCGTCTGATGGAATATGGAAGCCAGTTTGTTCCATATGGAATATAATCAGATACGACAAACTTCTTTTTTGTAAGATCAGGCTTTAGATCCTCTCTGATTCCTTTAAGCATTTGGAATTCGAACTTTTTGTGGTATTTTTTTGATAGCCTTTGTGCTGTTTTAATTATAGCTAAATCATGTGTCGCAATTCCAAACTCGTTTGCATCTTTGAACAAAATTCTTAAAAGTTTGAGATAGTTTTTGTCAATATCTTCTTTTGATTTGAATGCGATTTTGGAATTTTCTTTGTAAGCTCCTTTCACAAGGCGAATCTTTGCACCATGAGAAATTAGATCAATTAGATCATAATTTGTTCTCTTTAGATTTGCTTGAAGGGCAATTCCAAGTCTTTCATATCGTGAAAACAAGTTCTGGTAGATTTCAATAGTATTATCTGTGTGTTCTGAGGATTCCATATCAATCCACACAAATACGTGAGATTTTATTGCACTTGATACAATTTTTTCAAAATTTTTTAGACATTCCTTTTTACTAATTGAGAGTCCTACCTGTGTTGGTTTTACTGATATTGCTCCCCTTATCTTCCATTTTCTGTACGAGGATATGATATACTTGTAATCTTTTATTGTGGAGTTAATTTCCTTTTTTGATGTATGGTATTCACCTAGCTTGTTGATTATAGAATGTCTTCCACTACCATATGCCTGTTTTGCAGATTTTAATGCATCATGAATTGTGTCCCCTGCAATCCATTGGTTTGCAAAACGAAACAATACCTTTTCCATTAATCTGGTTGCAGAAACCATGTTTACGCTAGCTTTTGTGATAATTTAAACAAAATCAAACAGATTATTTTAAACCAAAGATAGGATGGTTTTGTAAGAATTTTACGACAGGAAAAAACGAATAACCATGCTGAATTTTATTTGAAAATTCTATTGGTTTTCCCTCTTGGCTTGAGTACCTCAAAAAAGGATGCTTTGGTTCTTCATCTAATTCAACATAATTAAAGCAATTTACAGAGTCAAGAAGTTCAATTTCAGTAATGTAGCCAACAACCCACTTTTTCTTGTACGGAAATGAAAATAGAGTTGGTTCTACTTCCTCAGGAAGTGTTGGATTGTATGTCAGTCTTGCGAGGTCACCAAGGTCATGAACTTTTGCACTTTTGAATTTGTCTTTAATTATTTTTGGAGAACGAATTGGAAATGGCAAAGAATCCAATTCGATTATTGGTGCATAGTTTGAAACAGTCTTTGTTGCATCGACAACTTCTGCAATTTCTAACCCACCTTGAGGATTGTATGAAATGTATCGGCCATCCTTAATATCATCTGTATAGTAGTGTAGAATTGAATTTTGAAGTACCTTTCTAGTAGAAAAAACCTGTTTCCCTTTATAATTAAAAAAATAAACTCGCAATGGGTTTTTGCGAAATGCACAAACGAGTCGTGCAAAATCCAAAAAACTGGCAGTTTTTACAAAATACTGGTTTACCATACTGGCAATTAAGTAGTACATTATTTAGAATCTGCTCTTGTATTCATGTCTGCTTTTCATGGCCAATATTTTGAAAATTTTCTATTGTTTTTTACTTTAATCCATTAAGCAGTAGACGGTGTGGGTAAAGGGGAAAAGGTTCCCCACACCGAAAGATGACGAACTTGCAGGAAAATGGCATAGGACGCTAGATAACATGATTTTCGTCACCTCTGAATTTGCTTGTTTTGTACTTTCTCACGAATCATTTCAAGACCTAGTGTACAGTCAAGATGTACCTGCTCAAAGGTTGCGTATCCGCAGTTGGGGCACTTTTGCTGAATTGCTTGTCTGCACTGTGAACACTTTGACTCTACTTCGAGTTCTTTACCACAATTTCGACATAGTGTGTCTGGCATTTTTGTCACCTCATGGCAATATCTTGTATATGTCTCCAGTCAAAAATGCAGCAGCAATTGCAGCTCCTATTGGAATGCCCAATATTAGAAAGAGTAGATCAAATGCCACTACTTTCTTGAATGGAGCATGGACCATTTTGTTCCAAACGCTTTGTGCTTTTGCATTCATCATAGCTCACCCCACATTACACTTTTTATCGTCGTCACAAGAGCCCAAGATGGAAGTATTGCCACTGCCAACAAAAAGAAATCAAAAGGATTGATTTCTTTTAGTCTTCTATGCAATGATTTTTTCCAATCAGAGACTATCTTGAAACGATCCATTTTGATAGATGCTGTAATACCGTTCATACTACATCACCTCGTTTTTTATTCTATGATTACTTGCTTTCCTTTTGGTTTTTCCTCAGTCAGCTTTAGACTCAGCTCTAGTATTCCATTGTCGTACTTTGCCTTTGCAGAGTTTTCATCAACTTTGTGATTGATTGGAACTCTTGTATGGTATTTTCTATCATCTCGTTCTGCTTTGATGTCTACAGTTTTTCCCTCAACAGTTACCTGGATGTCAGACTTTTCAATGCCTGGCATTTCAGCTACAAGTTTGAGAGAGTTTGTTTCCTTGTTGAAGATAGTATCAACATAGGGTTGCCTTACATCAGAGCTTGCAAGTGAAGCAGTTGGTTTAACATTGCCCCACTCTCTGACATGAGGTTTACCATTTGGACCTACGGTCATCTCATAACCATAGTAATACGGGCCATAAGTTAGGACTTGGCCTCCTTTTTGATTTTCAAAGACGTCATCCCAGGTAAAAAAACGGTCCGACAATCTCCGAAATGTGTTTTCGAATTGGTCATCAAACCACATTTGTTTTTCACCGCATATGGTATATTCAACAAGATATTTATAGGTTACTCACATAGTGTGAGTAACAGGAAGTTACTAACATGGTCAAGCCAACTTTGCAAACAGTTTTCGAAGTACTAGGAAACAAAGCGAGAAGAGATATTCTTTCTCAATTAGGTTCAGAACCGATGTACTTTAACCAATTAACAAAAAAAGTAGGCATCGGACAACAAGCGATGCTTCGACATCTAAAGATCCTAGATAATGTAGGATTCATTAGGTCATATAATGAAAAAAGTGATCTAGGGGCACCAGACAGAAAGTTTTATCGGTTAAATTCATCTTTTATGTTATCGATTTTTTCAACTCAGGATGAATTTTCAATAAAGTTTGATAATTTAGTACCTGAAGATAATAAGAAAGCATCAGAATTAAAAAATAAAATTTCAGAAAACGAAAAAACCGAAACTTTAGATTTAATTTTATATAATTTGGTTGAAATTGATAAAGAAATAAAAACACTGCGAGAAAAACTTCATCACCTCAGTGAGATGCGTCAAGTATTACTTCACAGAACAAACCAAATCGGAAAATCAAAATACAAAAGAATAGGCCAAAAAGTTCTGTACCAACTGGTTACAAAAAATCATGACTCACTTAAAAAAATGTCAGAAAAGGTGGAAGAGAGTACAAAGGACGTCAAAGATGCACTAGGTGAAATCCAGGTTGATCTTCATAAAGGTCATCTAAAAAAGAAAGTTGAGGGACTTTTAGTATGATCTACTATAATTTTTTGAATCATCAACTGCTTTTTACTATCATAAGGGGATGTGATTTAAAATGAGTTCTAACAAAGCAAAATGCATCCAATGCGATTCAATGAACACATATGTTTATCTTGGCAGTGAAGATCCTAACAAACTTGCATATAGATGTCGTAATTGTGGAAATTGCTGGTCTTTAGCATATCAATAACTGTTTATTGCTAAATGGAAATTTGT
>JBHIUX010000017.1:0-14777 GCA_042138065.1 Nitrosopumilaceae archaeon | reverse complement strand
TAGAGCAAAAATTGCAAAGCTAAAACGTGAGCAAGAAGAAGGAAAATCAAAAAAAAGTGCAAAGACAGATGGCTTTGATGTAAAAAGAAGCGGTGATGCAACAGTTGTGTTTATTGGTTTTCCAAGTGTAGGAAAATCCACACTACTTAACAAATTAACTGGTGCAAGATCAACAGTTGGGGCATATCAATTTACAACTTTAACAGTTGTTCCAGGAATGATGGAGTACAGGGGAGCAAAGATTCAGCTTTTGGATTTACCTGGAATCATCAAGGGGGCATCATCTGGAAAGGGGCTTGGAAAAAGAATTTTGGCAGTTGCAAGAAATGCAGATCTGGTTCTTTTGATGTTAGATGTGTTTCAACCATTTCATGAAGATGTTCTAGTAAACGAGTTAGCCAATATAGGAATCAGGCTTAATCAAAAGCCACCAAATATCGTGATTGAGAAGACTACAACAGGAGGCTTGGCAGTTGCCCAACAAGTAAAACTGACAAAAATGAGTGAGAAATTACTAAAAGACATTCTTCGTGTTTATGGAATAAACAATGCCAGAGTTGTAATTCGTGAGGATCTTACAGATGAACAATTGATTGATTATATTTCAGGAAACAAAAGCTATGCAGATTCTCTTACAGTTATTAACAAAATTGATTTGGTGGATAAGAAATTTCTAAAAAAATTAAGAACAAAAATAAAATCTGAATTTATTGAAGTTTCTGCAGATTCTGGAATAAATGTTGATGAATTAAAGGATAGAATTTATGACAAACTAAAATTCATGAGAGTTTACATGAGACCGAAAGGTGGAGAAACTGATTTCAAAGAACCACTAATTGCTAGAGCAGATTCAACTATTGGAGAGATTTGTGATAAACTACATAGAAGAATGAGAAAAGAATTTCGATATGCTTTGGTCTGGGGAAAAAGTGTCAAATTTGGGGGACAGCGTGTTGGAATAAATCATGTGCTACAAGATGAAGATGTCTTAACAATAGTAAAATCACGGGGTACGTAACAAAATTTTTTTGTTAAAGGAACTGTTTGATGAAATATGGATCAAGATTTTGAATATAGGTGGTGTAAATTTTGTATGATAAAAACAAAACAAGAGATTGTTTTTCTTCCAAAAATTCCTACATACAAGCGTAGAAGGCAGTACAAATGTACTGTTTGTGGAAATAAAACATGGTTACAAGGCAGAAGACCATCAGCTGAAAGTGTATATTGATACCATATACGATCAAAATTCTAAATTTTAAAAAATAAAATTCGTTGAGAAATTGTTATCACTTTGTGTAATTTTGTTCAGTTTAACCATAGAAAAACAATGAAAATTACGATTTGGCAATGGCTGCAAGAAGAAAAGCTGCTGCTAAACGAAAAACTGGCGGTAAAAGAAGAAAAGCTGCTGGAAAACGAAAAACTGGCGGTAAAAGAAGAAAAGCTGCTGGTAAGAAAAAAGGCGGCGCCAAACGCAAAAGACGACGTTAAACTCGTCAAAAATTTACAATCGTCAACACGATTGGCGATTTGTATTCCTTTTTCTAAATTAATTTTTAAAAATTAACTGAACATTTGATCAGGTGGTGATGAGCTTTTTGATTTTACTGATGATTTTTCAACAGAAAAAGTTCTATCAGATGGAATAATTGAAACCTTAACTGATGTGTTGATTGTATAACGTGGAGTTCCATCACGATTTTTAAAATTAATAGCCTTGCCAACTCGATCTAAATCAACTTTAACCTTGACAACAGATCCATCTTCTAATTCAAAAGAAACAAAATCATTTTCTAATCTTTTGTAATCCAACATCTTAAATTCAATTTTGTCATTTTTGTCACTCAATACATTCCACCTAGTATAGATAACTCATCATCTTGATTTGCTCTTCAGTGCTTATGACATTTTTCTCAACTAATAATTCTAAGAGCTCTTTAAGCAAAACTTTTTGTTGTTCAGACAATGCACCGCCGCCACCGCTCTCTCCTGGTGGGCCTGGTGGACCTCTTGGACCTTGTGGACCGACTGGCCCCTGTGGACCTCTAGGACCAGCTTCTCCTGCTGGACCTTCGGGTCCTAATGGACCCCTTTCACCTTGTGGACCTTGAACTCCTTGCGGACCTTGTGGACCTTTATCACCAGGAGCACCTTGAGTGCCGCGTTCACCTTGAGGGCCTTGAGCACCTGTAGGGCCCTTATCCCCTGGAGGACCTGATGGACCGGTCAATCCTTTTTCTCCTTCTTTACCTGCTGGACCTTTTGGTCCTGTATCACCTTGAGCTCCTGGAACTCCAGTTAATCCTTTTTCTCCAGGTGGACCTTGTGGGCCTTGTGGGCCCTTATCCCCCGGGGGACCTGTAAGACCCTGTGGACCTTTTGATCCTACTGGACCTGGCGGACCAGCAACACCCTTTTCTCCTGGAAGACCAGCAGGGCCTGTCTCACCTTTAGAACCAGGAGCACCGCGTTCACCTGTTAATCCTTTGTCTCCTGGTGGACCTTTTGGTCCTTTCTCACCTTTGTCACCTAATGGACCTGGTGGACCTTTGTCACCTTTGTCACCCATTGGACCTGTAGGGCCCTTGTCACCTTTGTCACCAATGGGACCGGGTGGACCCTTGTCACCTTTGTCACCTTGATCACCAGTAATTCCTTTGTCACCATCTGGTCCTTTATCACCAATAGGACCTTTGTCACCCATTGGACCTGGTGGACCTTTGTCACCTTTTGGACCGGCAGGACCACGTTCTCCTCGTTCACCCATAGGACCACGAAATCCTCTTTCAGCAGTTTCACTTGGAGTGCTTCGGATAATTTTTTCAGTTTTTGGTTTTGATGAAATTGTTTGTCGAGTTGTCTTTGTCGGAGCGAGAGTTTTTCTTGTGGGTGTAGTTTGTTCAGAAATTTTAACATCAAAAACAGAATGAAGTGATGAGAATTGGTCCATCACTACAATCCAAACAGTGTTTAAACTAAAAACAGAATCAGGAATTGGATTACTGTCAGTTCCAAGTGATTCAGAAAGCTGACCGTCTTTAACTCTTAAATGAAAATTTGAAGACCAAAGTTTATCAAATGATTTTGAAGTAATACTTGATTCAGATGGATATTTGTCACAAATTGATATTTCTACTTCATATACTCCAGACTGTTTAAAAGGAGATGACCCTTGTACGTCTAATCTTCTAGAATTGGCCATTATCGATGATGTATTTATGCAGTATTTCTGTATTTTCAAGCTAGGCTAGAGCCCAGAGCCATGTTCAAAAATTTAGGAATAGTATTTATCTAGAAAAAAGACCCAAGTTGAACTAGATGAAGAAGCCATTTTCAAAGAAAGCAAAGCCAGAAAAAATTGAAAAACAGCCCAAAGTCAAAAAAGAAACTAGCCTTACTGACGCAGATTACAATAGAAAAAAGCTATTCAAGAAAGGCGTCAATTTGATGGCTGACGAAAAACTTGAAGATGCAGCAATTGTCTTTGAGCAAGCATTAAGAATTGACCCAAAGAATATTGAAACTCTTTTGAAACTTGGCTATGCACGATTTCATTTGGATGAACATGCTGAAGCACTAAAAGTTTATGATAAAATTTTTGAGATCGATGTAACAAATGCGGAAGCTTGGAATCTAAAGGCATTAGTTCATTATGAGCAGAAAAACTATGCAAAGGCTCTTGACAGTGTTGAAAAAGCAATAGAATCAGACCCTACGTATGGTATGGCATGGTACAACAAAGCATGTTTTCTTTCCTTGTTAAATCAAATTCCAGAATCAATTGAAGCATTAAAGCGTTCAATTGAAATCGATGTTAAAAATGCTAGAAAAGCAGTCAAAGATAAAGACTTTGTAAATGTCAGAGTTGAAGAAGGTTTTAGAAGAATTATTGAAGTAGTAGTTTTAGAATCAATCAGACAAGGTTATCATACAATTGGTTCTATAGTATGGACAACATTTCTGAATAAATCAGATGCTGAAGATGCTTTAAGAAAATTATTAGAAAAGGGATTAATTGTCAAACATGAAAAAAGAGAAGGATTCCATATGATTGCAACATATGATCTTGTGCATGAATTAGCTGAAAAGGTAGGAACTGAAAAGAAAAGTTTGCTTGGAGTTAAAAAGAAAAAACTTCCAGGTGCAATTCAAAATCTAAAACAGCTAAGCCATGCAATCCAAGCTGTAAAATCTTCAATAGAAGAAGAAGATGTTGAAAAAACAATTGAAAATTTTGAACCATTAATTGATCCTACAAAGTGCGGCCAACAAATGATTGAACAGTTTTTCGAAGAACATAGAGAAGTTAGATTATGGAAAATCAGATTAAAAGATAGAGGACTTATTTATCTGCAAGATAATAAACAAAAAATGCTTAATGTTTTTGACAATATTGAAGTGACTGTTACAAAGCAGCTACGGAATGAAATAACTCCAAGTTAGATTATTCAGCTGAAAGGTCCCAATAATCTGCATCTTCTTGTTTTGATGTAGGCTTGTTAAGATTTTTCCATTCCTTAAATGATCTAACATATAATTTCACATTTGGATGATTAATTGATTTTAATGCATAGTAAGCCAATCCTGATAATGTTCCAACACTTCCACAATAAGTTATAATTTCAGAATTTGGTTTAATTCCCCTGTTATCTAGTAATCTTTTCATCTCGTCTTTCGGTCTTAGAATTTTTTCTGGAGAGGCTAATGTTCTGTATGGAATGTTAATTGCTCCTGGAATGTGTTGTTCCAAGAAATTTAGTCGTTCTCTGTTATCCAAAAGAGTGACGCCTTCGTTTTCTTTGGCTTGTTCCAAATAGTCAGCTGTTGCTAAAATTTTTGGCTGTAAATTAACAGAATGAGTTTTAGAACTTACAGATGGTATTTTGTCATCATTTTCTAATCCTAATGATTTCCACTTTCCATAAGTGACTTCAAGTAATGAAACGTCACTATGCCCCAAATATTCCAAAGTCCAAGCAATTCTTGATGCTAACGCCCCAAATGTGTCATCATATACTACAACAGGAGTTTCATTATCAATTCCTAATGATGAAAAAAGCTTTGCAGCTCTGTCTGGGCTATCATCAGAAAGCAAATTAGCTAAAGGGAGGTTTACCGAATTTGGGATGTGGTTTTGTTTGTATTCGTCTTCTTTTCTTACATCAATAACTCTGACACTGTTATCACGAATTTCTGATCTCAGAGTATCAACATCAGTTGTGGCACGAACAGTTTTTTCTTCACTCAAGCTGCACACTCACCCCTTCCCGTCTTTGTGTGATAACTTCCATCAGAGCCATAATCGGCGTAAAAGTCACTATCTTCTTCTTTTGTCGGTGCAACAGTAAAGGGGGATAAAATTTTCTTAAAATCATCAATTGATTTTATTTGAGAATCTTCATTACCGTTTGTAATTCGATGAAGCCACTTAGCTAGTGTGTCATTATCTTTTTTGTTTTGTTTGAATAATTCTATAATTTTCAAAATTACTGGAATTACTCTTTTTGCAGGAATTCTCAAACAATTAATGCCCAACATCGTATCACCATCGGATCTTCCTCCCAATGACATTTGATAAACTGGGTACATGTCTTGGCCTGCTCTGCTACCGCCACCATAGAACCCAATTGTGGCAATCCCATGTTGTCCGCAAGAGTTTGGACATCCACTTATTTTGATAGAAGAATCGCTAAGGTCATCATCTTCATCCAGCCTTAATTCTAGTAATTTTCTTTGGATTTCTTTTGCTAATCTATGTGAGTTTGTCAATGCTAGATTACATGATGTTGTTCCAGAACATCCTATTGGAGCAGCCATGGTTAGGGCACCTGTTTTTGCAAGTCCAACATCTAGTAATCGTGAATACATTGCAGGCAAATCGTCTTCGTGAATCCATCTTAATGCAATATTTTGATTAAATCCTGTTCTTCCTAATCCTTCTGCTGAAAACTCCTGACAAATATTGGCAATTTCACGTAGTTGATTTGCAGTGATGTCACCTGCTTCTAATGCTATAAACACAGAGCGATATCCATCTTGCTTTTGTTTGAATGTGTTTGTCTTATACCATCTTGAAAATCCATCAGGGTTTGAGCTACCACTACTTTCAGAGATTCTAATTGGTTTTTTAATTTCTTCAGGAGTTTCATCAACATCTAGTTTTACAATTACTGATTGAGTGGCCCGTACAATTGCTCTTTCTTTTAGTACCAAGTTTTGGAATTTTTCCCATCCTAAATCATTTACAAGATATCGTAATCTGTTTCTTGCAAGATTCTTTCTATCACCTAGCCTATCATAAACTCTCAAAACAGCTATTGATGTATACAATAGATCTTCGTCTGGAGTAAATTCTTCTAACTGGTGCCCAACGTACGATTTGTTGCCTAATCCACCGCCTAAGAAAACTTTGAAACCTCGTTGTTCTTTTCCATCAACTTCTCTGATTTGCGGTAATAACCCAACATCAACCATACGAACCATTCCATGTTTTTCACAACATGTAAAATTGAATTTGAATTTTCTTGGCAAATTTTGATTCATTGGATTTCTAAGTAAGAATCTTGCAGTTGCAATTGCATATGGCGTAGCATCAAATTTTTCTTCTTGACATACGCCAGAAAGTGGACTACACATTACATTTCTAACAGTATTTCCACAAGCTTCTCTTGAAGTTAAACCAACTTCAGCTAAACCACGCATTATTTCAGAAACATCTTCTAATACTACCCAGTGTAGTTGAATATTTTCTCTAGTAGAAACATGTGCACTACCAATAGAAAATGCTTCACTAAGTTGGGCTAATTTTTCAAGTTGGTTTGGATAAATCTTACCTGCAGGGAGTTTTATTCTAACCATTGCATAGTCTCCAGTCATTCTTGTACCATATGCACCATGTTGTAATCTAAAACGTCTAAAACTATCTTCATCATATTTTCCTTGACGAAATAACTTTACAGTTTCTGCAAAGTTTTCAGCTTCCTCGATTTTTGCCCAGTTTACACTTGGTTTTTTTGAATCAGGGCGTGCTTGTTTTAGATTAGTAGTCAATACTATGGCAATTTCTTTGAGTTTGGATATAAATTTTTGAAACTAGGAATTTTAACCGATATACTCAGTTTTTAGGTCGTAACTTGCCATAATTTACTCGACGATTAATTTGTAAAATTTTAGAATGAAAAATTAGTATTACCTAATTAAATAAAAAGGCAATTTTTTGGGAAACTATTAATGGGTTCCAAGTTGGATTGTTTTCGTGCAAGAATCAGTAAAAGCAGAATCATCAAAAATTTTTACCGATGTCAGAGAAGTTGACATTACAAGAGCTATTGCGGATGAATTTCATTCAGTGTTAGTTGACAGAGCAGATTCAGATGTAATTGTTATTGGTGCAGGTCCAGCTGGATTAACTGCCAGCAGAGAGTTGGCAAATATGGGATTCAAAGTTTTGGTGATTGAGCAAAATAACTACCTTGGTGGAGGATACTGGTTAGGTGGCTATATGATGAATCCAGTAACTGTTAGAGAACCTGCACAAAAAATTTGGGATGAATTAGGCGTACCATACAAAAAAGTAATGGATGGATTGTATCTCACACCAGGACCACATGCAGTATCAAAACTAATTGCTGGAGCCTGTGATGCTGGTGTAAAATTTCTTAATCTTACAAAATTTGATGATTTAGTTTTAAAAAATGGAAGAGTTGCTGGAATTGTAGTAAACTGGATGCCAGTATCAGCATTACCAAGAAATATCACATGTGTTGATCCTGTTGCTTTAGAAGCTAAAATGATAATTGATTCATCAGGGCACGATTCTGTAGCAGTTAAACGACTTGTCGATAGAGGTTTGGTTAAGTGGAAAGGAATGAATCCTATGCATGTTGTTGAAGGTGAAGATCAAGTTGTTGAAAAAACAGGCGAAGTTTTCCCAGGTCTAGTAATTGCAGGAATGTCAGTTACAGAAACTCATGGACTAGCAAGAATGGGACCAACTTTTGGTTCTATGTTATTTTCTGGCAAAAAGGCTGCCGAGATTACTGCAGCAAAAATTAAAGAGTTAGGCAGATAAACTCACATTATCTAATACATTTTATTGAAAATTTCAACGATTTACCTTTACGACGAACCTTCTGTTCCCGAAATCGATATTTCACGACTGGCTAATTTTGTAAAAAACACTTTTTCTGTCGAAGTTCATGTAAGAAAAAATATTTTTAATTATGCTACTGATGATACTGCAAAAAAAATTGCGGCTTGTAGAATATACAAAACCAAAAAGCCGTTTGAAAAGCATAATCCAACAGAAGAAGAAATAGATTTTGAAAAATCAAATATTGTAGATTCATCTACAACTGAAAATATTATATTGTATGATGGATTTGAATTTCAAAAAATAATTGCCAAATTAATTCCAAATGATGAGGCAACACTAGATCAACTTCACATAGTTTTTACAAACAAGCTAACATGCACTTTTGATCAAAGTGATTTTAGATATCATGGAAGAGCAGTAATTGGATCAAATCCAACAATTATATCCACAACAGGAATCATAGAGGCGCCAGCAAAACCTAGAGAGTATTATTTTGATTTGCTTTCAAATTTCACAAAAGGGGTCAACATTGATTCTGTAAAGAAAAAATACCAAGGAACTTACCTTGAATATCACGATCAAAGACTTTCAAAAATTATTGAAGGATACTTGATGCAAGCCATATTCTATTATTATACAGGTGACCCGTTTTGTGAAAAACAAGATTGTAGACTTTTTAATGCACATTGGCAAAAGGATTTACTTTATTCGCAATTAGAAGTTGGAAAACTGTGCGAAAGACATCAAGAAATTCTTAATGATTGGAAAGGATAAAATAAAAAATTACAAGTAAAGATGATTAGTTTCTCTTTACTTTAATTTCGATTGTTGACACATTTCTTTGCCTTCCATCATTTGACTCTAGATTTTCAGAATCAATTTTGATATCTCCAATAGAGTATCCAGCATTCTCAGTTTTACGTAAAATGATTTGTGCAACATCCACTGCACGACCAATGCTCATTCCTCTAGCTTTGATAGTGACAAAAGGCAAGCTTGCTAGTTGAATCAATGTCGATGTAACATACGTCATCAATGGTTTTTTTCCAATGAAAATAGTGTCTCTTGCTTCGTTTGACATAATCCTTTGGGGATTACGATCAATAAGAATGGAAGGTATACAGTATTGATTAGCTAAGATCGCTTATTTTCTTTTCAAAAATGTCAATCATCTCGTTTACGAGATAGTCGCCGTCGTGAATCTGCTTTATCCCTACTATGCTTTTCATTCTAGTCATTGTTGTGTTTGAAATGTGTAGTTGTGGCATACATTATGATAGCATAGTGCTTATTTAAACGCACGAAATTGTTGAAAAAAAAGAAAAAAATGTAGGTAAAATTTTACAAGATAATTGAATTTAAATTTCTTTAAACGAAATTAGCTTAAAATCTCTTACTTCGATGTTTTGGTAAACACTCTCTACAATATACTGGTCTGTCTTGTTTTGGTTCAAAAGGTACCTCTGAATCTTTGCCGCAATCGGCACATGTACAAGGGTACATTTTTCTTTCTTCTGACATAATTAACCTGAATTTGTCAAGTATAAGAACTAATTGAAAGTCGAATTTGCTGTTTAGACTTAAATTATTCGTCAAAAAAATGATTTTGTGTCCAGTGATCCTAAAACGAAATATGATGTGGTAATAATTGGCGCAGGTCCAGCTGGATATACTGCGGGCATTTATTCCTCAAGAGCAGGACATGATACTTTGATTCTTTCAGGAATTCTTCCTGGGGGACAGCTTGTAAACACTACCGAAGTTGAAAACTATCCTGGATTTGAGAAAGGGATTATGGGTCCAGATCTAATGATAGAAATGAGAAAACAAACAGAGCGGATGGGTGCTAAAATAATTGATGATGAAGTATCTAAAGTGGATTTTAGCAAAAAGCCCTTTAAGGTATCAACATCTTCACAAGAGTTTGAAGGTACGGCAGTAATTATTGCAACAGGTGCAAATCCAAGAAAATTAGGATTAGAAGGAGAACAAACTTTTGCAGGAAAAGGTGTTTCTTATTGTGCAACTTGTGATGGTCCATTTTTTAGAAATCAAGAGTTAGTTGTTGTAGGCGGGGGAGACTCTGCCATGGAAGAATCAACATTTCTTACTAAATTTGCATCTAAAATTCATCTTGTTCATAGAAGAGAAAGATTGAGAGCTAGCCAAGTAATGCAAGATAGAGCATCTAATAATCCAAAAATAACATTTCATTGGAATTCCGAAGTTGAAGAAATTAACGGGGATGGAAAAGTGCAAAATGTTGTTTTAAAAAATAATAAAACAAATGAAAAAGAGACTCTGCAAGTTGGGGGATTGTTTGTTGCAATTGGACATGAACCAAATACAAAATTATTCAAAGATGAGGTTGAATTAGATGATCAAGGATATGTTGTTTTAAAAAATCGTACTGAAACTAGTGTCAAAGGAGTATTTGCTGCAGGAGATGTACATGACCGCACATATCGTCAAGCAGTTACTGCGGCAGGATTTGGTTGTATGGCAGCAATAGATGTTGACAAATATCTAGAAGAAAACGACTAAGAAATTACATGTAGGCTATTTCTGATACGTGTTTTGCATTTTTTAGAGCATTATCAAACTCTTCCTCAGTCATGACTTTTTGCTCAGCATAAACACTTTTGAATTTTCTTCCATCATCGGCAAATATTCCTACAACACAGCCTGGCCCATCTATTTTGTATTTTTTCATACATGCATAAACTGCAGCTGACGATGGACTAATCAAGAGTCCATCCTTTTCAAAAACCTCTTTTACAACACCAAATGCTTCTGCATTTGTTACTGAAACCCAGTCATCGACAACGTTTTCACGTTTTAAGAATAAATCTGGTTTAGCAGATTCTTCAAAATTTCTCCATCCCTGAATCAAGTGATTTTGTTGTGGTTGACATCCGATAATTTTGATATTAGGATTTTGTTCCTTCAGATATGTCCCAATTCCAGTAATTGTTCCTCCAGTTCCAACACCTGTAAAAAAGTGAGTTACTTTGCCTTCTGTTTGTTTCCAGATTTCTGGACCGGTTCCTTTGTAATGACCCATAAAGTTGGCTTCATTTGCATATTGATTTGGAGAATAGTATGTGTCAGGTCTTGATGAAGCAATAGATGTTGCCAACGCAATGCTTTGATCAGTTCCTGCACCAACTTTTGGACATAGATCATCGCTTGTTTCAAACACTTTAGCACCCAAGTTTCGAATGATGTCTTTAGTTTCATTACTTGCTTTTTCCGGAATCACAATCTCTACTTTGTATCCTAAAAGATTGGCAATTCCAGTTAATGCAATTCCAGTATTGCCTGATGTTGGCTCAATGATGATGCTATGACCTTTTTTTAGAATTCCTTTTTCTTCGCCATCCTTAATCATCCAATATGCGGCTCTGTCTTTTACAGAACCAAATGGATTATGTCCTTCAAGTTTTGCAAAATATATCAAGTCATCTTTTGATAAAGAATCTAGTTTTACAAGTGGAGTATTTCCTACTTTGTTTAAAATTTCTGTATCAGTTACGGCTTTTGAAGCCATGGTTATTTCACCTTTTTAATTGTAAATTCAATGACGCTATCGTTTTTCTTCATTTCAACAAGCTCATGACCATTTCGTGAAACCCATCTTGAGATATCATCTTCAGCTGCTGGATCATCTGCTTTAACTGTCAGTACATCACCCGTTTGTAATTTTTCTATAGCAATCTTTGTTCTGAAAACTGGTTCAGGGCAAAACAGTCCAGTGCAATCTAGATTTGTAATATTTTCTGAAATATCAAGTCACCTAATTTTTTGCCCGGTTTGTCATATTAAAAGCTATTCGAGTTTAGCTAGTCCTATTTTGAAAAAATCTTAAAGTGACATCTTAAACATTGTGCCAAGATTTCTCTCCTTCATGAACGAAGGATCAAGATTTTGAAAGTTAATTTTTTTTGAAAGTCTCTTCATTGCAAAAATTGCAAATTTGTAAAACAAAATCCATAGATAGCTGTTTGGATTTTTTTCAAATATTCGCAAAAGAAGTGAAAGATAGTTCTTTGATTGAGGGTAAAATTGTGACATGTATTCGTGAATAAATTCCTTGGAATTGTCAATTTTGTATCGTAAATGATCAAGAGTTTCTTTAGCAGTTGCATAACCAGTATTTTGAATTTTGATTCTTTTATGTCTCATTGCAGATAAAATATCATCAAGAGTATTTTCTGATTCTATAATGTTCGAGCACCTACCCAATGTTGAAAGTACATGTGAGTCACTACCAGCAACGCCTGCCATATTTTGTTCCTCAGCAAAAATTGTTGCTTTGGTATTTGCAAAAATATCAACATTGTTGCTATTAAAAACCTCAATCAGATCACAGTATTTTGCTTTATCTCGAACTGCATCTAGCAAACTAAATGGATGAGGTGCTGAGGAAATTCCATTTTGTCGTTTTGCCTCATCTATTACCTCTTCAAAGCTTAATCCAGGTTTAATTCTTTCATCAATTCCGTATACTAATACATGAGAGTCATCATCTGTTGAGACTTCTTCAGCAGGATAAACTTGAATGTGTTTATACTTTTCATGATTGTTTTTGTATTCTACCATTTGAGAATAGCCATCAAGCGTATTGTGATTTGTTACAAACAAAACATCCAATCCAATGTTTCTTGCTCTTTCTAGTTGGTCTTGAATTGTAACATTACAATCATAGGGTGCCTCAAGCTCTCCAACATTGAAATTTGAGAATAAATTATGACAGTGTAATTCAGACGTTAAAAGTTGCATCTCCACGTGATATCAAATCAATGCAATATAATTTCTTTCAAAGATTTGCTATCTAAACAAGTCTTCTTCTTTTGGTCGAATTAGTGATTTTGCAGAATCATTTGAAGATGTAAATTTATAATTTCGTATGATTGCTGCAGGGCAGCCTAAAGATTTTCCCATAACTAATTCAGATGCAGCGCATAGCTCATCTGCAATTGCAATTGCAGTTACTCGAAGTGTTTTTCCAAAAGTGTCCTTTTTTCCCTCATAATCAAGAATTGAATTAATTCCTGAAACACCAATTGCACAATCTGTCTGACCCATTCTTAGGGGCCGTCCAAAAGTGTCAGAAATTAAAACTGCAATGTTTTTGCCGCTTTTTTGTGAAATTTCTTCTCGAAGTTTATGTGCTGAGGCATCAGGATCTAATGGTAATAAAGTAGCCAATCCATTTGGGACGTTGCTTTCATCAACTCCCGCATTTGCACAGACAAAACCATTTTTTGTTTCAACAATAATAATCCCATTTTCCATTCTGACTATTCTTTTTGATTCAGAAAGAATTACTTCCAAAAGTTTTGGATCTTTTTCATATTCAGAAGCTATTCCCTGAGCAAGTAAAGAGGGTATTACAGTTGACAGATTAATTATCCGCCCTTCTTGTTTTGAAACTATTTTTTGGGAAACTACCAGAATGTCACCATCTTCAAATTTTGTTTTTGACAGCAAATTTCCAAGTTTTTCTCCAACTACAATTTCTTTGTTAAAACAGATTGGAATAACTTCAATTGTCATGATTAGTCTCTAAAAATGGGGAAAATATTGTTTATGCTACTGTTGGCGTGTCTAATGCCAAGTTGTAGTGCTTGTTTATAATATCTAAAATCTTTGAAAGGTCTTTTTCTTCAAGTATAGCATTTGCCATATCTTTGACTTTGTCTTGTGCCCTAAAGGCAATTCCAAGACCGCAGATATCAAATAATGCCAAATCATTAGCTCCATCCACAACAACTACAATGTCGTCTTTATTCTGATTCCATTCCTGAATTTTTATCTTAGCAGATTTTGCTTTATCAGAATCAACATTAACAACGACGCCGTCAAGTTTACCATCTTTGAAAGTTAACTCATTTGAAAATACGTAATCTAGATCAAGCTCTTTTTGCAATCTTTCAGTCATTATTGTAAAGCCTCCAGATACTGCCATGAGTTTCCAACCTGCAGCCTTTAAAATTCTACATGCTTCTTTTGCACCAGTCATAATCGGTAAAGAGTCAGCAACATCCTGACAAGTTTTAAAATCTAAGCCTTTTAGTGCATCAATTCTTTTTCTAAGCCCTTCTTCCCAATTAATTACGCCCTGAATTCCTTTTTTTGTAATATCCCAAATTTCCTTTTCTTTGTTTAATTTTTCAGCAAGAATTGGCAAGTATTCAGCATCAAAAAGAACTCCTTCCACATCAAAAATTACTAGCAATTGATTTCTGATTTCACAACAAAAATCTAATTATATTAAAGTTAAGACTTTTAAAAGATCAGATTACCGCTAGCAATAAATCAAACTTAGTTTTTGTACATTTTATGGAAGAACTTGAGCATAAACACGAAGTTGTTATTCAGACAACCGAAAAAAGGCAAAAAATTCCAGACGATGTTAAAGTAGAATTAAAAGCCTCTGGAATGATGGATGATAAAGGAAAATTAAAACTCAAAGGAGTTAGCCCAAAAATGCTCAAAAGAATGAAGCAGGAATTTGTTGACTGTCCAGTATTAAAGGCAGATACACATTTCATACAATGTTTTGTTTGTCCAAATTTTCAGAGCAGAGTAATGGGCAAAGTTCTCTGTAAAGGCGATCCACTCAAGTAAGAAAAGCTCATTAGTGAAATTTCTCATCAGAAACTAGTTTGAGTAA
>JBHIUX010000016.1:0-14912 GCA_042138065.1 Nitrosopumilaceae archaeon | reverse complement strand
TAAATTTATCATACGCTAAAACGGTAGTACATTCATTGGTGTTGTGAATCATTTTGACGCCGATTTTTTTGAGTTGTTTTAAAATCTTAGAGTCAATATCGTGATGATCAATATATGTAATGGATGCTTTGCGCTTTCGCAGATTGGTGAGGATTTCAACGAATTCGTCTTGATTTTTTTTGCTCAGTCCCAAGTCACATATGAATAATGATTTTAGATTTTTGTCACTTGCAATTTGTTCTAGTGCTTCCATTTGGCCAGGATAATCAACTAGAACCGAGTCGCCGCCAAATGCTTCGCGAATTAGTGCTGCAGAGCTAATTCCATCTGCATCTTCTTTATGTGAAAGGCAAACTACTTTGGTTTTTTTCGATTTTGTTTTTGTAGTTTTAGTTTTTTTAGAAGTCATATGGACGATTCATAAAATGACCCTCCATTTAAATCAAAATCGTTATTTGCTCTTCTTTTTTATCGATGGGGTTTTTGATGTCAGAGTAGACTTTTTGTCATGTTTTGAAAACACGTCATAAAAGTTCGAGCCATCCATTTGGGTCTGGACATCCAGCTCCTGAATTTTTTTGAGCTCAGATTCAGAGGCAGTTAGAATCATTTCATCGAGTGCTTTCATGAATTTTCGTTCTGCGAGAGACATTTGATATTAAATTAAAAATTAGCTTAAAGGGACTAGAGTTGATAGATTAGACCTACTACTAAATTTCAGATTTCCACTCAAGGTCAAGCGATGAAGATATAATAGTAAATTTTTGATATTCATCAATATGGAGACAAAAAACATAGGCCTAAGAGATATTCCAGTTGCAGATACCAGAATTTCCAATATCGATGGCGCAAAGGGAAAGCTGATTTACCGTGGCTATGACATTTTAGACCTTACAAAAAAATCCAATTTTGAAGAAACTGCTTATCTTCTGCTTCATGATGATCTGCCCTCAAAAAGAGAGTATGATGAGTTTAAGCACAAGTTGATTGCTGCCAGAACAATTCCGCGAAGAATGCAAGAGAACATGGGAAACTGGAGAAAGGATGCAGACCCCATGGATATGCTGCAGGCATTTGTGGCTGCACTTTCAGGATATTATGATGAGGAATTTAGAGATAAAGAGGCAAGCTACGATAGAGCGATTAATCTTATTGCAAAGGTTCCAACAATTGTTGCAAGCTGGAATAGAATTCGTAACAACAAGAAAATAGTTAATCCAAAACCAGAATTGGGACATGCCGCAAACTTTCTTTACATGCTAACTGGTGAAAAGCCAGATTCTGAGATTGAAAAAATATTTGATATTTGCCTGATTCTGCATGCAGATCATACCTTTAATGCATCTACTTTTGCTGCAAGGCAGGTTGCATCAACAAGGGCCCACATGTTTTCAGCAGCAAGTGCTGCAATTGGTGCACTAAGTGGCGAGCTTCATGGCGGAGCAAATTACGAAGTAATGAAAATGTTGTTAGATATTGAATCCATTGACAATGTAGAACCATGGATTAAGAAAAGAATGGATAAAGGAGAAAGGATAATGGGAATGGGTCATGCAGTTTACAAAACATATGACCCAAGAGCTCAAGTTCTAAAAGAGCTTTCAAGAAAACTTGCTAAAAAAACTGGAGAGCCATGGTTTGACATTACAGAAAAAGTTGAGCAAACTACAGTTAATGAAATGAAAGCAAGAAAAGGTGTAGACATTTATCCAAACGTGGATTTGTACAGTGCTTCAATTTACTATATGCTAAAAATTCCAATGGATTTGAATACTCCAATCTTTGCAATCTCTCGAGTAGCTGGTTGGGCAGCTCACATCATTGAAGAAAAGTTTGCAGAAGCTGCACCAAAGCCTGCACTTTACAGACCTAAAGCAGTTTACGTTGGAAAATATTGTGGTCCTCAAGGTTGTGAGTACAAACCACTTGACTTAAGAAGCTAAAGGAAAATCAGATTAATTTCTCGAATTTAACCATTCTTTTGCTTTAGAATTAACGTCGTGTTTATACAAAACTTCAAAGACCATGTCGTAAAAGGAGATTCCCTTTTTTTGAGCTTGGTCATCTAGCCACTTTATTCCATCGGCAAGCTCGGGGTCATATTCTGAGAATTCTACAAGCTCATCGACCATCTTTGTAAAGAAGGCATGTGACTCAAGCATTAAGCACTGCTTTCAATCTGTGATCAAAAGAAAGGTATTCAAATTATATAGACAATTAAGGACTTTTTGGTTGACTTTTGGAACACACATTTTTCGCAGATGGAAATTCAAAAAGAATTTCATGGGTCATCCAGACTGCAGATTCTCAAGCAGAGCAAATGAGAGAGCAAGCTGAACTTTACTTGAATAAAGTAAGTGATGAGCAAGCAAAATACATTGCACTTCATGTGGGATTATTTTGGGGGATAGGAACCTTTGTCATAAAAAATGAAGATTCTGTCAATGTGATGTTAGATTCAAAATCAATGTACGAGTATTTGTCAAATAACAATGAAACCTCAGACTCGTTTATTCAAACAAGAAGTGATTTTATTAAAAAATTGATTGCCCAAAGAGGGTTAAATGTAAAATATCACTTGATTGAGTCAGACAAAAATCCTGCTTCAAAATTACTATAAGAAAACATACTGGAGCTTAAGGCCAAAAACGGCAGTATTTTGACGACAGCCCCAATATGCTAATGAATTCTATACCAATCCGTGAAGTAAAAAAATGGTTGTTCAAAAACGTTGACAATTCTTGAACCTAGAATTCTTTTTTTCTATTATATTGCAAAATTGGATTTGAAAATGATCGATAAAATTAGCTTAGAATTACTCCAATATCTAACAAGTTTGTATGAGTATATCCTGTCTTAATCAAGCCGCCATACTTTCTAAAAAAGGAATTTGAATCATTGTTTTTCAAATAAAGATCAATAATATTATTTGAAATTGATGATTTTTCAATAATTGCGCCAGCATCTTTTGTGTTGCCATCAATGCCATCAGTACCAATAGATGATATTACTAGATCATTTTTTGTTTTCTTAGAATTTCTCAATATGCGCAATACTAGTTCTTGATTTCGTCCTCCTTTTCCTTTACCTGTAACATTAACAGTTGTCTCACCGCCAAAGATTAAACAAGAATTTTTTTTCTTTGGCAAAAGTTGAATAATTTTTTTTGATTCTGATGTTACATTGCCAGAAACAGTTATGATTTTAGGCTTGTAACCTAACTGCTTTGCCTTTTGTTCCATGGATTTTAAACAATCATTGTTTGTAGCAATGATTTGGTTTTTTATTCTTGGTTTTTTTGGAGTTTCCTTAATTTTTCCTGCAGAGCCGTCTTTTAGTCTCTTTAAGACATGTTTTGGGATTTTTTTACCTAAATTATATTTTTTAATGATTTTTAATGAATTCTGAAATGTCGTGGTATCATAGTATGTACAGCCAGATGATATCGAAGAGAGGTCATTATTTTCAACATCAGACATTACAAGTGCAATTGCCTGGCATTTTAGATTTTCAACCATCATGCCTCCCTTAATTTTTGATAAATGCTTTCTTACACAATTAAATTCTTGAATGGTAGCGCCCGATTTTAATAACAAATTACTAGTTTGGATTTTTTCTTTCAAGGATATACCAGCAGGTAGTGAAACTAAAGATGAGCCACCACCTGAAACAAGAAAAATTACAGTGTCATTCTTTTTTCTTTGCTCCAAAAACTTTAGAATGAATTTTGCAGCCCTTACACTAGAATTATTTGGCAAGGGATGTCCTGCATGAAAAATTTGAAACTTTTTAGATTGAATTAGATTTTTTGAGCCCTTTGGAATTACAATTACTCCACCTTTAATTTTTAAAATTGAATCAAGAGCTTTGGCCATAGAATCTGCAGCTTTTCCAAAAGAAACGACATAGACATTTTTTGATTTTGATAGATGAAATGATTTTTTCCCATTGATGATTTTATTTGGTTTTACGAATTTTTCTATGGATTTTTTTGGATTCGCAGCATCCAAACCTGCCTCCAAAATTTCCAGGGCGGTATTTTTACTAGAATTTGTTGCCAATTCTTTAGAATTCTTAATTAACATGTTTCAATTTCTATGGAAAATTTGTAAGATATAATAATAATCAAAAACTTTGGTTTTTTCATGCATACAGTAAAAATTCCATCTGTGATCAATTTTGGAGAAAATGCATTAGGAGAAACAGAATATCCTAAAAATGCACTAGTTGTCACAACTGCTCCTCCTGAATTGTCTGGAAAATGGTTAGACAAGATGGGAATCCAGGATTATACGTTATTTGACAAGGTTACTCCTGAACCTTCAATTGATGATGTAAATGCAGTCATTTCAGAATACAAAGATAAAGATCCATCAGTTCTGATTGGACTCGGAGGCGGAAGCTCTATGGATGTTGTAAAATATGCTGCACCAGAAATGGGAAAAAAGAAAATTTTGATTCCAACAACATTTGGTACAGGTGCTGAAATGACCACATACTGTGTTTTAAAATTTGAAGGAAAGAAAAAACTGTTACACGAGGATAGATTCCTTGCAGACATGGCAGTAGTAGATTCCTATTTTATGGATGGAACGCCAGAACAGATTATAAAAAATTCTGTTTGTGATGCATGTGCACAAGCTACAGAAGGATATGATAGCAAACTAGGCAATGATCTAACAAGAACACTTTGCAAACAAGCGTTTGATGTTCTTTATGATGCAATAATTAACGACAAGCCAGAAAATTATCCATACGGTTCAATGTTATCTGGAATGGGTTTTGGAAACTGTTCCACAACATTAGGTCATGCACTTTCATATGTATTTTCAAACGAAGGAGTTCCACACGGATACTCTCTTTCATCCTGTACTACCGTTGCACACAAGTTCAACAAATCAATCTTTTATGAAAAATTCAAGCAAGTAATTGAGAAACTAGGATTTGATAAACTTGAACTAAAGGCAGATGTTTCAGAAGCAGCTGACGTTGTTATGACAGACAGAGGACATTTAGACCCAAATCCAATTCCTGTAACAAAAGAGGATGTCATGAAATGTCTTGAAGACATCAAAGCAGGTAATTTGTAAAAAAATTCTACCATTTTTTTATATTTTTTATATTTTTTAGAATCAACGAATTTCGTACAAAACTAGATGCACGGTAATTATCGTGTTATACTTATTTACTGCAAAGATCTCGTATTTGTTACTGGGATAAAGTTGGGACAAATAAAGTTTGGAATTCAAAATGGTCTAAACGTAGCTCGTGCTGGTTATTCTGAAGACCAGATTCTAACTGCATGTATGCTTGCAGACAAAACAGGATATGATTCTGTGTTTTACATGGACCACACAAATGTGCCCCAGTGGACAAAAGCAATTGTACTTGACCCATGGGTCATGCTTTCAGCAATTGCAGCAGTCACACGTAATGTAGAATTGGGAACCTGTGTAACTGATGCAATTAGACGACATCCATCAAATATTGCATTAGCTGCCATTACACTTGACAGAGTATCAAAAGGTAGAGCAATTTTAGGAATTGGTGCAGGTGAAGCACAAAACCTCAAAGAATTTTGCATTCCATTTGAAAAACCTGTTTCAAAATGGGAAGAACAGATTCAAGTTATCAAAAAATTGTATGGTTCTAGTCCAGAGCACACTGTAGATTATGAAGGAAAGTATTACAAATTAGAAGGTGCTTGTTTGCAAGCACCACCAATTAGAAAGCCGTTTCCTCCCACATACATGGCAGCAGGTGGAACACGAACATTACAGATGACAGGAAAATATGGAGAAGGTTGGCTGCCAATAGGATATACTCCAGAATTATTTGAAGACCATGCAGCGCAGATCAAAAAATCGATGGAAGAGGCCGGTAGAACTGAAGAAGAAAAAAATAATTTTCAATTTGCATTAGATATTGATGTATACTTTTCAGAAGACGCAGAAGCTTCTTGGGCAAAAATGAAAGAGGCTGTAAAGGTTAGTTTGTTCAAACCTGAAGTACTAAGAGTTCACAAGCTAAAAGAGATCGAAGGATTTGATTTTAGAAAATACTTTACAGAATATTCCATGTCAAACCAAGACTGGATTGTGAAAATGCGTGAAGCTGCAACAAAAATTCCTGATCCAGTGGCTCGTTCTTCAACTGCAGTTGGAACACCAGAAGATATAATCCCAGTATTTGAGAGATTTATCAAAGCAGGAGTAAATCATTTTGTTATCAGATTCTGGGGCAAGAATTACTTTGGAAGTATAGACAAGTTTGCAAGTGATGTAATACCTCATTTGAAAGAAAAAGCTGAAGGAAGTAAGACCTTTTTCTCAGGATTATAATAGAAACTTTTTAGAAAATCTTTAGGCTTTTTTGCCCTTAGCTTTTTCATTATCGGCTTTTTTTGGATTTTCTTTTGCATTGTCATTAGCATTATTGATTGCATTATCGTTAGGCTCATTGCTTGCTTTTTCTTGAGCAGTATCGCTTGCATTTTCATTAGGATTGTTATCGGTATTTCCAATTCCTTGGTTTTGTGGTTCTGGTTCGGGCGTAATTTCTAATTGCACATTATTATTATCATCATTTTGTTTTGCTATTTCATTCTGGTATTCAACATATTCTTGAATTCTAGTGTTTTCTTCATCTACTATTTTTTGAGATTCAGAAATGATTGATTTTATTTCTTCTTTTAATTGTGCCAAAACTATACTTGGAGTTAAAATTTCACTATCTTCATTAAAAAGAATATCAAAGAGGGTTGTTTTTTCATCAACGTCATTTGTGAGTGCAAGAATTCTTGGTTGTTTTTGTTGTACTTTTTCAAGATTTTCAATTGAATAAAGAACCTTTTCTTTATACATCTCTAAATGTTGCTTGACATCAGGATTAGAATATTGAGTAATAATTCTGTCTAATGCTGGTGCCACTAGTATCCAATTTTCTTCTTCAGCAATTTTTTGAAGGGCTACTTCATGATATGTTTTTTGAATTTTATTTCCATTGTTTGAATCAGCTATGTTTATTGCAACTTTGTTAATGTATGATTGAAATTTTTCTTCGTTTTGAATGCGTTTAATTTCAGATTGAATGAATTTGTTTGAAGTTTCAAGTTTATTATAATTCTCATCAGCATTTTCAAAATCTACAAAATTTTTAATCATTTGTTTCATGATTAGTTTTTGTTTCATATCAACAGAGTTTTCTCTATCATATTCTTGAACTTGGATTTTGTATTCGCCAAATGCTGTTTTGTATTCAGATATCATGTAATCTAAAACGGTTGAAATTGCTTCTTTGTCTGAAACATCAAGACTGGATTCATTTTGTATTTCTAAAAGACTTTCACCTATTGCACGGAACTTGAAGGTTTGGCTTGCTATCTTATTTGCATCAAAGTTTTCTGAATTTTCCTGCAATGACTCTATATCGTTTTGAATGCTTTGCAGTTTTGAGATCATAGTTGAATCTAAGGCATCAGCATTTTGAATTGGCATACCCAGTAGAGCAAGTACCAAAATGGTACCAATTCCTGCAAATACTGTATTCCAACTTTTAGGGTCCATGTCTAACAATATTAGGAACAAAAATGCCTATACGCACGACGGAATTTTACGAATGAATCTAGTACCAGTTAGGAACATTTTGCAAAAAATCTGTGCAAAATTGGAATTAAAAATTGCCAAAAATCTTTTCCAGAGTGGAAGCGAAACCATTATCAAAATTCCAGGCTAGAGTGGAAAGCATGGTTTTTAGATTTATAATTCTCGGCAAAAAATTATCCACATGCAACTTTTAGGAAAACTTGAAATAAAATCCAAGAAAAAAATTCAAGAATTTTTAGACACAGAGCATGTTGGCAGAATTGCCTCAATTGATGAAAAAGGATTTCCACAAATTATTCCAATGAATTTTGTGTTTCTTAATGATGTAATTTACATGCACTCTCATACTAGAGGTGAAAAGTTAGAAAATGTAAAACGAAACCACAAAGTTGGATTTGAAGTAGACAGGGAATTAGAATTTTTGCCATCATATTTTGAGGATCCTACTGATGCATCACTTGCAGATACTTTGTACATTAGTGTAGTAATCAAAGGTGTTGGCTCTATTGTAGATAACAAAGATGAAAAAACTTTGGCACTAAATGGCTTGATGAAAAAATACCAACCAGAAGGACAATACGAGCCAATAAGGCCAGAAATGGAAGTTCTAAATGAAGTTGCAGTCATCAAAATAGTACCAGAGTCTATTCGTGGAAAATACAAAATTGGGCAAAATCTTTCAAAAGAAAAACGCACTGAGCTAGCAAAAAAAATAATGAAAAGAAATTCAGCTACATCAAAAAATACATTGAAGGTGATGGGTTTTGAAATTACAGAGGACGGATTAAGAATGGTTGATGAGCCATCCTGGTAGTAATAGTGCTTGTGATATCACCATTGCTTTAAATTCAGTTTAAGACGATTGTAATTATTGCAACAATTACATGGATATCAATTAAAATCAGATTTTGAGCCAACAGGAGATCAGCCTGAAGCTATCAACAAGATAGTGGAAGGAGTAAGAAAAGGAAAAACTCAAACTTTGTTAGGAGTTACAGGCAGCGGTAAGACCTTCACTGTAGCAAATGTTATTGCAAGAACTGGAAAAAACACTCTAGTAATTTCACACAACAAAACCCTTGCAGCACAACTTTATTCTGAATTAAAACAATTTTTTCCTTACAACAATGTGGGCTATTTTGTTTCATATTACGACTATTACCAGCCTGAAAGCTATATTCCACAAACAGACACCTACATTGAAAAAGACACGCAAATCAATGAGAAAATTGAAAAAATGCGTCTAGAGGCAACTGCAATGTTGCTATCAGAGGAGCCAACAATAATTGTTGCAACCGTTTCTTGTATTTACTCACTTGGTAATCCAGCAGACTGGGATGATTTGGCAATTACATTAAAAAACAAAATGGAAACTAGCCGTCATTCAATAATTAAGCAATTAGTTAATGCAAGATATGAAAGAAATGATTTAGAATTAGCTCCAGGAAATTTTAGGGTTAAAGGAGATGTAATTGATGTTATTCCAGCATATTCAGAAGACATTATTCGCATCTCTTTGTTTGGGGATGAGATAGAAAAGATAACACAATTGGATCATGTTTCCTTAAAAGAAAAGAAAAAAATCTCTCAGATAAAGATTTTTCCAGCAAAACACTGGCTTGTTGCAAATGACGTAAGAAAGAGAGCAGTAGAATCTATAAAATCAGAGCTAAAACAAAGATTGCCTGAATTAAATGAGCTTGAAAAACAACGACTTGAAATGAGAACAAAATACGATCTTGAAATGATTGAAGAGCTAGGTTATTGTTCTGGAATTGAAAATTATTCGAGGCATTTTGATGGAAGAAAAGCTGGTCAAAAAGCATTTTGCCTTTTAGATTTTTTTGATAAGGATTTTTTGTTAGTAATTGATGAATCGCATGTAACATTACCTCAACTTCATGGAATGTACAAGGGAGATTATTCAAGAAAAAAGGAACTTGTGACATACGGATTTAGGCTCCCAAGTGCATATGATAATAGACCTCTAAAATTCGAAGAGTTTGAAAAATACATCAAAAATACAATCTTTGTTTCTGCCACTCCAGGAAGTTATGAGAAAGAAAAATCGTATCAAATTGTAGAACAATTGGTAAGACCAACAGGTCTAATAGATCCCAAAATTGAGACAAGGCCATCCAAAAATCAAATGGATGATTTGATTTCAGAAATAAAGAAAAAAGTTGAAAAAAATGAGCGTGTCTTGGTAACCACGCTAACAAAGAGGATGGCCGAAGACCTTGCTGAATACCTCTCAAAAAAACAAGTCAGAGTCAGATACATGCATTCTGAGATTGAGGGTCTTCAGAGAACAGAGTTAATCAGGCAGCTAAGACTGGGAGAATTTGATGTTCTTGTTGGAATCAATCTTTTGAGAGAGGGATTAGATATTCCTGAGGTAGCACTTGTTGCCATTTTGGATGCAGACAAGGAAGGATTCTTGAGAAACAACACTAGCCTGATTCAAACATTTGGTCGGGCTGCAAGAAATGTAAATGGTTCTGTTATCATGTATTCTGATACAACAACAAAATCTATGAAATCTGCAATAAATGAAACAGAAAGACGCAGGAAAAAACAGATTCAATATAACAAATTGCATGACATTACTCCAAAAACAATCATAAAGTCAATTCCAGAACAAGTAGCAAATCTAGACGATATAAAACACAAATCAACTCACGACTTGGCAACTGATGTCATAGAACTAGATGCTCAGATGAAAAAATATGCAGAGGAATTAGATTTTGAAAGAGCCATTGAATGTCGTGATAGAATGTCTAGAATTCAAAAGGAGATTGAGAAAAAAAATGAAAAAAGATAAATTAAAAATTCGTGGTGCACGACACCATAATTTAAAAAATATAGATGTAGATATTCCAAAAAATAATCTAGTTGTCATTAGTGGCTTATCGGGTTCTGGAAAATCAACATTAGCATTTGATACAATTTATGCAGAAGGCCAGAGGCGATATGTTGAATCACTGTCAGCATATGCAAGACAATTTCTTGAAATGATGGACAAGCCAGATGTTGATTCAATTGAAGGTCTATCTCCTGCAATATCCATTCAGCAAAAAACTACAAGCAAAAATCCTCGCTCTACAGTAGGAACGACAACTGAGATTTATGATTACATGAGATTGTTATTTGCAAGAATTGGCATTCCACACTGTACAAACTGTGGACGAAAGATTTCAAACCAGTCAGTTGAGACAATTTGTGATTCTGTTCTAAAAGATTTTGATAAGAAAAAAATTCTTGTTTTAGCCCCCATAGTTCAAAGGAAAAAAGGAACTTATGAAAAACTGTTTGAGCAAATCAAAAAAGACGGGTATGCAAGAATCAGACTAGATGGGGAAATCACCTCTCTTGATGAGGAGATTCCACCTCTTGATAGACAAAAATGGCACAACATTGAGATTATTGTAGATAGAATCACCGCTGAAAAATCAGAAAAATCCAGATTGTTTGAAGCAATACAGACTGCACTCAAAGCTGCAAAAGGAAATGTCATGATATCTTCTGAAAAAGAAAACAAGATTTTTTCTCAGAATAATGCTTGCCCATTTTGTGGTGTGACAATTGGTGAATTAGAACCAAGAACATTCTCATTTAACTCACCATTTGGCATGTGTAAAACCTGTAATGGTTTGGGCATAAAAATGGAGTTTGATCCTGATTTAGTAATTCCAGACAAAACCAAATCAATTCTCGATGGGGCAATTGTTCCATGGAGTGGAAGATTTTCTTCATTTAGAAGGCAGGCATTACGTTCGGTTGGAAAAAAGTTTGGATTTGACTTGATGACCCCACTAAATAAAATCAAGCCAAAACACATGAAGATTATTCTTTATGGAACAGATGAAATGATTGATTTCAAATACAGATCAAAGTCCGGTGAATCATCATGGCAATATACAGATGCGTTTGAAGGAGTCATTGAAAATCTGCAACGTGTGTTTATGGAGACAGATTCTGAATCAAAACGGGAGTGGCTAAAGCAGTTTATGCGCGATACTCCATGCAATGTATGCAATGGTAGAAAACTAAAACCAGAAGCATTAGCAGTTAAAGTAAATCACAAAGGAATAATGGATGTTTGTGATTTATCTATTGACCAATGCTATGACTTTTTTTCAAATCTAAAACTAACAGAAACTGAGCAGTATATTGCCAGAGATGTCCTAAAAGAAATTAAAGAAAGACTAGAATTTTTAAAAAATGTGGGATTAAACTACCTCACACTTAATCGACTAAGCTCTACACTTTCTGGTGGTGAATCACAACGAATCCGTCTTGCCACTCAGATTGGCTCCAACCTCACTGGAGTTCTTTATGTTTTAGATGAGCCAACAATTGGATTGCACCAGAGAGATAATTCACGACTCGTAAAAACGCTTTCAAAGCTACGAAATCTTGGAAATACTGTCATAATTGTAGAGCATGACGAAGAAATTATACGAAATTCGGACTGGATTATAGATTTAGGTCCGGGTGCAGGAGTTCATGGAGGAAACGTTGTCTTTGAGGGAACCGTTAATCAGATTTTAAATGGACATGAATCAGTAACTGGAACTTATTTGAAAAACAAATCACTAATTAAATTAGAAAATAAAATTAGAAAACCGCAAGCAAAATTAATTGTCAAGGGTGCTGAACAAAATAATCTTAAAAATATTGATGTAGAATTTCCTTTGGGATCTTTTATCACAATTACTGGTGTTTCAGGTTCTGGCAAATCTACTCTAATCAATGAGATATTACTAAAATCATTAGAATCTCATTTTTACAAAACAAAAAGGCGCCCAGGAAAGCACAAAAGTGTAGAGGGAATTGAAAACATAGATAAAGTTATTGCAATTGATCAATCACCAATTGGCAGGACTCCTCGTTCAAATCCTGCCACATACATTGGTGCCTTTACTCCAATTAGGGAACTATATGCAAACACTGAATTATCTAAAGAAAGAGGATATGCACCTGGTCAATTTTCTTTTAATGTTGCTGATGGTAGGTGTTTTGCATGCGATGGCGATGGAGTAAAACAAATCGAGATGCAATTTTTGTCTGATGTTTATGTAAAGTGTGATGAGTGCAAAGGGAAAAGATACAATTCAGAAACACTTTCTGTATTATACAAGGGCAAAAATATTGCAGACATTTTGGATATGACAGTCTATGAAGCATTAAACTTTTTTGAAAACATTCCATCAATTAAAAGAAAACTAAAAACAATTAATGATGTTGGATTAGGCTATATCAAACTTGGGCAATCCTCCACAACACTTTCGGGCGGAGAAGCACAAAGAGTGAAATTAGCATCAGAGTTATCAAAGAAAGGAACTGGAAAGACAGTTTACATTTTAGATGAGCCAACAACTGGATTGCATTTTGCAGATGTTCAAAAATTATTAGACGTTTTAAACAGACTGGTAAATCTTGGAAATACTGTAATTGTGATAGAGCACAACATGGATGTGATAAAAAATTCTGATTGGATTATTGATTTGGGCCCAGAGGGAGGAGACGAAGGAGGCCAAATTGTGGCATCTGGCACGCCTGAGCAGGTCTCAAAAGCACCTGGAAGCTATACTGGAAAATATCTCAAAAAATTTATGCAAAAATGACTTTTCAGATTTCTAAAATCAATGTTCCTGCCCAGCCTGGCATTTACCTAATGAAGGATTCAGATGAAAACATAATCTATATTGGAAAGGCAAAAAATCTTAGAAACCGAGTAAAGTCTTATTTTTTAAAAAATCAAAATTATAAAACTCAAAAACTTGTTGAAAAGATTTCAGACATTGAATTTGTTTTAACAGATAATGAAAGTGAGGCATTTTTGCTAGAATCAAACTTGATAAAAAAATATCGTCCCATTTACAATATTCAGTTAAAGGATCAGCAGCGTTATACATATTTGAGATTAACTGATGAAAAATTTCCCAGATTGCTTGTTGCAAGAAGAACAAGAAAGGGGGATTTTTTGGGGAAAGGAAAAATTTTTGGTCCATTCACACATGGAAGCTCAAAACTATTAACAATTGGTTCTCTTCGAAAAACATTCAAGATACGAATTTGCAAAACGTTGCCAAAAAAAATCTGCCTAGAATATCATTTAGGAAATTGCGATGGCCCATGTGAATTTTTATCTGCGCAAGAAGAATACAAAAATCACATATCAGATCTTGAACAAGTTCTAAAAGGAAAGGATCAGATGAAAGTTTTTACAAAAAAACTAGAAGATGAGATGGAAGAAGCATCAAAATCACTTGATTATGAACGTGCAAAGGAGATAAGAGATACATTACAAAGATTAGGAAGTTTGAAAACAAGACAGAAAATGGAATATATTCAAAGCTCAGATGAAGAATTTTTTGGAATTAAAGTTAAAAATCAAATTGCAACTGTAATGACATTTAGAAAAACACACGGCGTAATTCGCGACAGTGACAAGTTTTCATTTGATGCAATTGCCGATAATACGTTTTCAAATTTTCTTTTTCAATATTATACAACACATGCTATTCCAAAATTTATTGTAGTTAATGAAATGCCAGAAAAAAAAGAATTCTTAGAGTCATTTTTTTCTGAAAAATCTGGCTTTCAGGTTCAGATTATTCTTCCAAAACGTGGAAAACGAAAAGAGATGATTGATTTGATTCTCAAAAACATCAATCTTGTTCATGCAAAAGGCGCAGAGCCTGGAATAATTGAATTACAAGAGAAGTTGAATTTGCCTGAACCACCAAACATCATAGAGTGCTTTGATATCTCTAATCATGGAACAGATTATGCTGTAGCATCAATGTCTCAATTTGTTGATGGCAAACCAAACAAATCTGGTTACAGAAAATTCAAAATTAAAACTGTCAAAGGAAGAGACGACTTTGCCATGATTGGAGAAGTTATCAAAAGAAGATATCATAGAGTGAAAAACGAAAATCACAATATTCCAAATTTGATTTTAATTGATGGGGGCAAAGGCCAACTCAATGCGGCGTTGAATTCATTAAACATGGTAAATTTGCAAGTGCCCTGTATTTCATTGGCAAAAGAAAATGAAGAGGTTTTTGTTCCAAAAAGGAAAAACCCTATAATAATTCCAAAAACCCAATCCTCGCTTCAAATTCTTCAATATGCAAGAGATGAGGCACATCGTTTTGGGGTGGCATATAATAGAAATCTACGAAAAATAGCTAAAATAAGAAATTAAAAAGAAAAGAATAGTGTGGTTTTATCCCACATTTACAGTGCCAGTCATCCATGGATGAACCATACAGAAATAATCATAGACGCCTGCTT
>JBHIUX010000015.1:0-15386 GCA_042138065.1 Nitrosopumilaceae archaeon | reverse complement strand
TTTATTCAAATCGATTAAAGGTTGAAATAATTTCTAAAGGAATTATTTTCATGCTCAAGGAAATTCTTTCTGAAATACTGAAGGTGGATGATGTTCTTTTTGTTGTAAAGGGAGGTGGAGCTGTAAGTGAGATTAGAAGTAACTCGCTCGGAATTAGACAAAAAGACCAATGGATTACAATTGGAGAAAATGATGGCCCATGTCACATGCATATTAATTCAGATTTGATAAAAAAAGCACAATTTATCACAGAAGAAAAACCTGAACGCACTAGCTTTAGTGTGAGATTCTTTGATGAGAAAGATGATAGAGTCCTTGGAGCATTTTTTACAAAAATGTATGATGAAAACAAAAATCTAAAACAAGACAGAAAAAAACTCTATGATGATTTGAATTCAAAATATGGTGACACAATAGAATTTTAAACTGAATAGATTGGTTTTTTTCCAGCAAGTGCAAGCTTCAAATTTTTTACGCTAAGTTCTGCCATCTTTTTTCTTGTTTCTACAGTAGAACTACCAATGTGTGGAGCCAAAACAACATTTCGTATTTTTGTTAATGGATGATTCTTTCCGATTGGCTCAAAATCAAAAACATCAAGCGCAGCACCCGAGATGATCTTCTTTTTTAATGCTGAAACTAAATCATTTTCTTTAAGAATTTTACCACGTGCTGTATTTACTAGATATGCACTTTTTTTCATTTTCTTTAAAAATTTCATGTCAACAAGCTGGTGAGTTTGCTTTGTGTATGGAACATGTACAGATATGACGTCACTTTTTTTCAACAGACCATTCATTGATTCAAATTTTGCATGGGTTGTTCTCTCAATCTTTCGTGATACACGTTTTCTATTATGATAAATCACATTCATTCCAAAGCAGGTAGCTCTTTTTGCAACAGCCTGCCCTATTCTTCCCAAGCCTAGAATTCCTATCGTTTTTCCTTCTAAATCAACTCCAACATAATCATATGCACCATAGATTTGCTTCCAATCTCCTTTACGAATAATTCTGTCTCCTTCTGTAACTCTTCGAAGCAAATCCAAAATTAGTGAAAATGTAAGATCCGCTGTTGCCTCTGTTAAAACTTCAGGAGTATAACCAATTCGAATTTTTTTCTTTCTTGCATACTTTACATCAATTTGGTCATATCCAACACTATAGGTGCTAATTGCTCGAAGTTTTTTTGCAGCATTAATCACATCCTTGTCAACTATATCGTATGGAAAACAAATCAATCCGTCTTTATCTTTGATTTTTTGCAAAAGAAGCTTTTTTGGCATCGGAATTTTTCCTGAATGAATCTCAATTGAATAATTTTTTCTTAAATCCTTTAATGCAAAATCATGCAATTTTCGTGTAAGTAAAACTCTAGTCAACTTGCCTTCAAATTCTGCAAACTACCTTAAACCATTTATAAGATTTCTTTACATCAAAAGCAGATGGGTTCTAAGAATTCTGAAGAGGAGGAAGAGTTTGCAATTTGTGTAGAATGCGCGAATCCGATCGAAAAATGTGTTTGTGTATGTCCTTATTGTGGTGAACGTGATAAATGTGAGTGTGCATTATTTGATGCAGCAACTGGTGGTTAAACCATTCAATTTGGGAGATTGTTAATATTCCCTAGGATCTGTGTTGTTTTATGAGTACTGATATTACTTGGTTAATTGGAGGACCACAAGGTAGTGGAGTAGAAACAGGCGCAAACATCTTCTTGCGAGTTTGCGCAGAAATGGGATACAGGGTTTTTGGAAAACGAGAATTCTATTCCAATATTAAAGGAGAGCACAGCTATTTTGCAGTCAGAGTTTCAGACAAACACATTCGCTCTAATCAAAATGACGTAACAATGATGGTTTCATATGATGCTGAAACAATTTTCCGACATTATGATGAGATAATCTCTGGTGGAGCAATTATCTATGATTCAGACATGGAAGAAATTACTACTGATAAAGTACACACTCTTGACCCTTACTACAAGGCTAGGCTACACAATGCTCTTGAGGCTAAAAATAAACCGCTTTCAATTGCTGGCGTTTTAGATTTGATTAAAGAAAAAGGTGTAAACCTCTACCCAGTTTCATTCAAAGAAATTCTTGCAAAATTAGCTGAAGAAGAAAATAATCCAAAACTCAAAGGATTGATTCGAATGTATAATGTAATTGGAGTTGCATTGTCTTTAGGATTGTTAAAAATGCCGCCAGACTCTCTTTTAAAATCAATCGAAACAATGTTTGCAAAAAAACCAAAAATTGCAGAACTAAACAAACATGCCTCAAACTATTCATATAATTTTGCATCTGCAAAATTCACAAACTTTGATCATTCCTTACCAGGAACAAAAAAAGAAGAAAACCTAATTCTAGTGCAAGGCCATCAAGGTACTGCAATTGGAAAAATGGTTTGCGGATGCAGATTCCAATCTTACTATCCGATCACTCCGGCTTCAGATGAAAGCGTGTTTTTAGAAGAGCACGAAATCTTAGATGAAATAGAAGGAGATAGACCTGGTTCTACTGTAGTTATTCAAACAGAGGATGAAATTTCAGCAATTGGAATGATGATTGGTGGAGCACTTACAGGAACCCGCTCATCTACATCTACATCTGGTCCTGGGTTTTCTTTGATGGCTGAAGCCCTTGGCTGGGCAGGAATCAATGAAGTTCCAGTTGTAATAACTTTGTATCAAAGAAGTGGTCCATCAACTGGTCTTCCAACAAGACACGGTCAAGATGATTTGTTGTTTGCAATTAATGCAGGACATGGAGAATTCCCAAGAATTGTTTACGCGTCTGGGGATATAGAAGAAAGTTTCTATGATACTACAGAATGTTTCAATTATGCAGATGTTTTTCAAGTGCCAGTAATTCACATGATGGACAAATTTTTATCAAGTACTGTTTTGACTTGCAAAAGATTTGATCCAGGCAAAGTTACAATTGACAGAGGAAAACTTTTAGAAAAAATTGAAGGTGATAATTACAAAAGATTTGCATTAACTGATGATGGAATATCTCCCAGATCACGAATTGGGCTAGATAACGGGGTGTTTTGGAATACAGGTGATGAAAGCGATGAATATGGTCACATCTCTGAAGACCCAGTAGGGCGGGTAAAAATGATGGACAAGCGTATGTCTAGACTAGATTTGTTCCTAAACAAGGTTCCTAAAGAGCAGCAAATTGTATCCCATGGTGTTCATGATTTTACCATTATCAGCTGGGGTTCCACCAAAGGACCAATACTCGATGCACTTGAAATGCTCAAAGAGGAAGGAAAAGATGTAGGATTTGTCCAGTTTAAGCTATTACACCCATTTCCAGCTGAATATGCAAAATCGCTATTACAAAATGCAAAAACAATCATCGACATAGAAGCAAACCACACAGGACAATTAGGCCAAATTTTTAAGCAAAATTTAGGAAGAGATGTTGATTACTTTATTGTCAAATATACCGGTAGGGGAATGACTTGCACTGAAATTTATGATTCGTTGAAAAAAATAATTGAAAACAAAGCAAACAAAAGAGAGGTATTAACACATGGCGCTTAAACTATCTGATTACAAAACTGATTTTCACAATGATTGGTGTCCTGGGTGTGGAGACTTTGGAATTGTAAATGCAATTCAAATGGCACTTGCAGAAATGAACATTCCAAGAGATAAAGCTGCAATTTTTTCTGGCATTGGATGTTCTGGAAAAACGTCTCACTTTATCAACGTTTACGGTATTCATACACTTCATGGACGAGTTTTGACTTTTGCTCAAGGAGCAAAAATTGCAAATCCAGAAAATACAATCATTGCAGTGGGGGGAGATGGAGACGGTTTAGGAATAGGTGCAGGGCATTTTGTAGCAGCTGGACGGAGAGATGTAGATATGACTTACATAATTTTTGATAATGGTGTATATGGATTAACAAAAGGTCAGGCGTCTCCAACTCTGAGGCTAGGTGAGCAGACAAAATCACTTCCAAAACCTAACACGAATTACAATGTTAATCCAATTGGTTTGGCTGTTGCAAGTGGATTCACATTTGTTGCAAGAGGTTATTCTTATGATGTAAGACACCTCAAAGATTTGATTAAAGCCGCAGTAAAACACAAGGGTTTGTCATTTTTAGATGTCTTACAGCCATGTCCTACATACAATGACATTAACACCAGGGATTGGTATGCAGGTGTAGACCTAGCAAAAGAAGCACAAGAACGACATTCTCGAATTTACAAATTAGAAGAAAAGCACTATGATCCAGTAGTTCACTATAATGAGGAGGCTGAACTTAACGAAAAACTAAGCCAGGCTCTGATCAAATCACTTGAATGGGGTACAAGCATTCCTATTGGAATATTTTACAAAAATGAAATAATTTCGCGCTATGGGGAAAGACTAATGGATAAAATCCCAAATTACTTTGAAAATCCACCTGCAAAGCAGACCATTTCAAAGGATGGAAAACCAATAACTAATATTTCAAAACTATTGGACTCATTAAAAGTCTAGAATAGTTTCTTCATTAGACTCCCTAATAGATTAATTAGCAAGTTGAACAAAAGATCAGTTTATCGTTGAACATTACTGAAGCAAACAAGATATTTAGAAAATCTATTATCAAAGGATTTTTTGAACCCGAACTTGTTAATCTAGATTTTAAAAAATCAAGTGTAAAACACCCTAGCATTTCTGATGATGGTTTAATGCAATCAAATCTCTTGCATATTTTTTTCGATGTTGATACTGGTTCTGATTATCCTGATGGTGATGAATGGTTTATTCTAGAATTACTTTTTCCTTATGACATTAAACTACCAGATTCACTAAAAGGAACAGATTATTTTACAACGATTTCAGTCGAAGACGGAAAAAATTTTTGGCACCATAGAGAATTAATTCGTTACAAATATGGAAAATCAAAAAAACTGGACGAGTCTTTAGAATTCATTGAAACAAAATACAAAGACCTTCATTCTTTGTTAGAACCTTTAGAAAAAGATCTCAAGTAACTAAATGCCAAGAATTATTTTTTAATTCAAACTTTTTTTGATCAGAATAGGCAGTTTTTAGTCTCCATCTTGCATGTTCAGAATCAAAATGATAAACAACATCTGTAACATTATCTGGTAATTTTTTTGGTTCAAGATGGTATGGTAATAATTCTAAAACAAAATCAATTTTTTCTACAGCCTTATCATACCAATCTCTCTCATTAGATTCTACAATAAAGCTAATTTTTGGAGAGCCAGAAAAATTGATTTGAATTTTCATTGCATGCTTTTCTCCCCTTCGTCTCCTCATTTCTTTGAAGAGAAACTTGATTTTCTCCCATCTGTTGTATTCAAACCAATTGAAAAATTCTTCATTAAACGGTAATGGAATATCCAAGTTTAACATGCTAGCAAGTTCAGAGTCCTCATCTTTTTCAATCTCTTTTTGAATCACCTTGAATCTGGAATTCAAATAACCATAAATGACTTCAATTTCCCAAGGAGAAATTCCAAAATATGTTAAATGAGTTTCAAGTGGTTCATCATTCATTATTTCAAAAGCTCAAAAATTATAATTAAAGGTTCTAAAGATTTTGGAAAGTACATCGATTTAAAATACGAGTATAGTCAAAAATTAGTATGGTAGGTCCTGAGGACGGTGGCTTTGGTTTTGATCAATCTAAAAAATACTCTACCGTTGATAATTTGGAACAAGTCTGTGTTCAATGCCAGGCTGGACAGCACAAAAAATGCCTTGCAAAATCAAAACAACAACCAAGCTGCGAATGCGAGCATTGCATAACTTTTGGTTAAATATAATATAATTTTCTATATTGTGTTAATATATTTCCAAAGATAAAATGAGCCAACAGTTCCAATAACAAAAAGCATAGGTTTCCATGCAAACACTGGAATATTTGGTGTTGACAACTTTATTTTATAATTATTGATAACAGTATGCACATATTTTTGAATTCGTTTATTCCAAATTTTATAATCAACTTGATATTTTTTTAACATCTCTTCAATTTCATAAATTACGGGAGTTCTTTGACAAAATAAATGCTGTAAATAGTCTCTTGAAACCTCAACTTCTGCATGAATGGCAATAAGACCTTTTTTCATGTCTACCATTCTTACATGAAGCTCCCATGGCTTTTTGAGTTTAAGATTTAATCCATTTCCAATCTGATCAGGTTGTTTGTGTTCAAATTTTACTTTGGTAAATCCTTCTGTGGTGAAAATTTTCATCAACTCATCAAAGCTTTTCTTTACCACTATGTGTAATTGCTCTACTCCTTCTTTACTGTCTACTTTAATTGAATCCTTTAATCCATCAAATAATGATATAGATTTTGGATATAGAGTCAGATATTCCATTAACTTGGGCTCAGAAAAACTTCTATTTAAAGCAGAGCGATGAAAATGCTAATCTTCAATAAAAAAATTTCTTCAATGAATACTAGTATGTATTTCTTAATCCTCTGACGTAAACACACTGATCATGGGAGATGGCAAGCTCATTTGGATAAATTTTTCTGTCAGTTAATTTTGCATCTGAGTTTCTGATTATTGCAAATGGTTTTGATTCTGATCCTTCACCCATTTTGTGATTTGCAATTGATGCCAAATTATCTACTACTGCCTGAAAAGTAACCTTCAAAGGATTTCCATCAAGATCTTTTTCTGCTCTCATATCAGTTACTGGTTCAATTCCTGCACAGGAAATTGCAACTCCAGTTGTACCGACTCTTGCTGGCATTAACCTGCTATCCACAATAATTATTCCAACGTGAACCAAGTGTTTTAAGAAAATTTTCCTTCTAATCTGCTCTGCAATTAGATAAGGTGCTTCAGGATAAAGAATTAGTTTGCCTTTTTTTGCATTTGATTTATCAATTCCTGCGTTTGGTGCCATTATATTATCTGCAGAAGTGATGACAAATCCAGAAATTCCGCCAAAAACAACATCAGATTCACGAAGTATGACCTCAGCAATTTTTGGTTTGATTTGAAATTTTTTAGCTAATTCCATTCCATCCTTTGATTCACGAATTTTTTCTAAATCAATTAGCCTTCCTTGAGAATTTGAAACATATTTGCTTGAGATTACCAAAACATCCCCATTTTCTAATTTAATCTTGTTTTTTTGCAAGGTTGTTTCAATAGCCTCAAAAATATCAAATTTCTCATTTTTTCTTTCGGCTATAATTGCAGATACTGTTAGAGTCATGGTTTTATTCCACCTCTTTTCATTTTTTATTGTTCTGAAAACCTTTTAATCTCCAGAAAAAGGTTTTTTGTTCATGAATATCACAGAGAAAATTCTTGCCCATGCATCAGGTAGTGAAAGAGTATCTCCAGATGATGTTATATTCGTAAATGTGGACAAGGTAATGATTCATGATGTATCCGGACCAGGTGTAATTAAGGTATTTGATAAATTAAAAAAACAAGGAATTAACGTTGATAAATTATGGGATCCCTCTAAAGTTTGGGTAGCAGAAGACCATTTTGTTCCATCAGCTGAAAAAGTTTCTGCTGAAAATATTGTGAAACTTTCAAATTTTACAAAAAACTATGGCATTGAAAAACACTTCAAATATGGAATGGGCCAATATGGTATTTGCCACACACTATCTCACGAAGAGGCTATGGTATTGCCAGGTGAAGTCTATGTTGGTGGTGACTCACACACAAATACCACTGGGGCACTTGGTGCCTTTGCTTGTGGTTTAGGTCACACTGATGTTGCATATGTATTGCTAAATGGAAAAATTTGGTTCAAAGTACCAGAAACAATTCTTTTCAAGCTAAATGGAAAATTAGCTGAACATGTCATGGCAAAGGACTTCATTTTGAAAATTATCGGTGATATTGGAACAGATGGAGGATCTTACAAGGCAATGCAGTTTTCAGGAACCGGAATTGATGAAATGTCAGTTGAAGAACGACTCACACTAACAAACATGACTACAGAAGCTGGAGCAAAAAATGGAATTATTGAATCTGATCAAAAAGTAATGGATTATCTAGCCAACCGCGGTGCTACCAACTTCACTCCAATTAATGGTGATTCTGATGCTGAATATTCTAAAACAATTGAATATGAGGCATCTGAGATGGAGCCAATAGTTGCAAAGCCTTTCTCTCCAGAAAACATCTGTGTTGTAAGAGAAGCGCCATCAGTGGAACTTGACAAGGCTTACATTGGTTCATGTACTGGTGCCAAACTTGAAGATTTAGAAGCCGCTGCAAAAATTCTCAAAGGGAAAAAAGTAAAAATTCGAACAGAAGTTTTGCCAGCAACGATTTCAATTTACAGAAAAGCAATAGAAAAAGGACTAATCCAAATATTTCTTGACGCCGGAGCTACAGTTGGCCCCCCTACATGTGGTGCCTGTTGTGGTGCTCATATGGGCGTTCTAGCAAAAGGAGAAATTTGTATCAGTACAACCAACAGAAACTTTCCAGGAAGAATGGGACATGTCGAGTCTCAAACATATCTTTCCTCTCCTCTAGTAGCTGCCGCATCAGCTGTTACAGGAAAAATCACTGATCCGAGGGATTTGAATTGAAAGGAAACGTAATCAAATACAAACGTGATAACATAGATACTGATGTAATTCTTCCAGGAACTTACCTAAAACTTCATGATTATGACGAGATTGCAGCTCATGCTATGGAAGGAATTGATCCTGAGTTTCATAATAAAGTTAAAGCAGGCGATTTCATAGTAGCTGGAAAAAATTTTGGATGTGGTTCATCAAGAGAACATGCACCAATTGCATTATCCCACTCTGGAATAAAGGCAGTACTTGCTCCATCCTTTGCACGAATATTTTATAGAAATTCAGTTGACGGGGCTTTTCTTTTACCAATAGAAATTGATGAATCCACATATTCTGATATCTCAAATGGTGATGAATTAGAAATTAACACTGATAAAAATGAAATTAAAAACCTAACAAAAAACAAAACATATCAAATGAAACCATTTTCAGAAATTATTGGAAAAATTATAGCAGCTGGCGGTCTCTTTAATTTTAAACCATAGGCTAAAAAATTATGTCAAAAACATTGTTTGAAAAGATATGGGACTCTCATGTCGTTGTTGAAAAACAAGATGGTCCTTCGCTCTTGTACATTGACAGACACTTAGTTCATGAAGTGACCTCGCCTCAGGCTTTTGAAGGATTAAGAATTAACAACAGAAAGGTTAGGCGACCAGATTTAACAATTGCAACTATGGATCATAATGTACCAACAAACGATAGAAAATTACCAATAGTTGATCAAACATCTGCTACTCAGATTCAAGCACTAGAAAAAAATTGCAAAGATTTTGGAATTAATCTATTTGATATTAACAGTCCATATCAAGGAATCGTTCATGTGATTGGCCCTCAATTGGGAATAACATTGCCTGGAACTACAATTGTTTGTGGGGATAGTCATACATCAACACAGGGTGCATTTGGTGCTCTGGCCTTTGGAATTGGTACTAGTGAAGTTGAGCATGTTTTAGCCTCTCAAACATTATGGCTTGAAAAACTAAAACCATTTGAAATTAGAGTCGAAGGTAAGAGAAAAAATCCTTTTGCAGTAACTGCAAAAGACATCATTCTATCAATCATCAAAAACATAGGAACAGATGGTGGGACTGGCACAGTTATTGAATATCGTGGACAGGGAATCACTGATCTTTCAATGGAACAACGAATGACTATTTGCAACATGTCGATTGAAGCCGGCGCAAGGGCAGGATTGATTGCTCCAGATGATAAAACATTTGATTATTTGCGGGGAAGAAAATACACTCCAAAAAATTACGAGGATCTAGTACAAGTCTGGAAAAACGAATTAAAATCAGATTCTGATGCAAAATTTGAAAAAACATTTACTTTGAATATTGATGACATTGAGCCTCAAGTAAGCTGGGGAACAAATCCTGGCATGACAGTTAATGTATCTGACACAGTTCCCTTTCCAGAAGATTATGCAAAAGGTGATGAAGGACAAAAAAAGGGAGCAGAACAAGCTTTACAGTATATGGATTTGAAACCGGGTACATCAATTACAGACATTACAATAAACAGAGTGTTTATTGGTTCATGTACCAACGCTCGTCTAGAGGATCTTATTGAAGCATCAAGAGTTGTAAAAGGAAAAAAGGTTTCAGAAAAAGTTAGAGCAATGGTTGTTCCAGGTTCTCAAATGGTAAAAAAACAAGCCGAAGAAATGGGATTAGACAAAATTTTCAAAGATGCTAATTTTGAATGGAGAGAATCTGGTTGTAGCATGTGTCTTGGAATGAATCCTGACATTCTTGAACCGGGAGAACGCTGTGCAAGTACATCAAATAGAAACTTTGAAGGAAGACAGGGTGCAGGTGGACGCACTCATCTAGTTAGTCCAGTGATGGCAGCAGCTGCTGCAATTAAAGGACATTTTGTTGATGTACGTGAAATGGAGCTAAATTAGATGGAGCCTTTCAAAAAAATAAAGAGTATTGTAACTCCTTTTGAGAAAGTAAATGTAGATACTGATCAAATAGTTCCTAAGCAATTTCTAAAACTAGTACAAAAAACTGGTTTTGGGAAATTTTTGTTTTATAATTGGAGATATGACAAAAACGAACAACCTATTTCAGATTTTATCCTTAATGACAGCAAATATCAAAATTCACAAATTCTAGTTACAGGTCAGAATTTTGGTTGTGGCTCAAGTAGAGAACATGCCGTATGGGCATTACAAGATTTTGGCTTTCGAGTAATCATTTCTTCTTCCTTTGCAGATATTTTCTATAGTAATTGTTTCAAGAATGGAGTATTACCAATAAAACTAGATTCACAAATTGTGGATGAGTTAATGAAAATTACATCTGAAATTGAAATTGATTTAGAAAACCAAACAATCAAAACAGAATCAAAAACAATTCCATTCGAAATTGAATCATACAAGAAAAAAATTCTCCTTGAAGGCCTTGATGACATTGCATTAACTTTGCAATATGATGATGAAATTTCCACTTTTGAAAAAAAATCTAGTGTCCCATCTGTTTTATGATTTTTTTAACTACACTCTGATATCTATCAATGACTACAGGTGATTCAACATCAAGCCATGGCGTATTTCCAATATCATATGCACTTATTGTATCGCTTTTTGATAGTTTTTCAAGGACATGAAATGAAAGATTAACCTCTTTTTGTTTGGATTTTGGTTTTATTTTATTTAGAATTTTGTTGTTTAGAATATAGACCCCTAGACATTCAGACATGTTTAATTTCAGTGTAGGTTTTTCTTTAAACTCTGTTATTATGTCATCTTCAACTATAGCAAATCCAGTTTCTTCTTTTCTTGAAGATCTTGTAGCAATACAAGCAATGCTCTTTTTTTTCTTAAATGTTTGAAGCATTTTTTTCAAGTTTATTGGAGATAGATTATCCACAAACCACAAAACAAATTCAGCTCCTGTTAATTTTTTTCTAATGTGTAATAAATCCCCACCAGTTCCTGATTGAGAATCTTGTACGAAAGAAATTTTTTTCCTGTATTTTGAACCTTCAAGAAAATTCTTTATCTGTCCTCCTAATCCATCAAAATCCGCAATGATGATTATTTCAGAAATAAAATCAAAAGATGAAAGATGTTTTAAAATATATTCAATTAATGGTTTTCCGTTGAGTGGAATCATTGCTTTTGGAAAATAATCTGTATAGGGCTTTCCCCTCGTGCCTTTCCCTCCAGCTAAAATTACAGCCTTCACGTTCTAACGGTATGATTTTTGCTTCTTTCTTCTTGCGCCGGGTCCACCAAATTTCTTTGGTTCTTTTCTTCTTGCATCTCCACTAATTAGATACTTGTCGTATTCGGCTATTCTTTTTCGAAGATCTTCACGAATAGATTTTGAAAATGGATGTTCCTTTGGATCTTTTTTTGATTTGGTCCATCCAGTTAGTGCTCTTGATATTGCAGTAGCTGCAGCACTTGCTTGTCCCATGAAACCTCCTCCCTTTACTCTAACAGAGATATCCACTTTGTTTCTCAAATCTCCAGCAATTTCAAGTGGTGCTAAAATTGCTTCACGAGCTGTTTCTTGACTAATCATTTCAACTGGAACATTGTTAATTCGAATTTTTCCATCTCCTTTTGCAATATGTACATGTGCACTAGCCGTTTTCCTTGTTGCAAAATAGATTTCAGTTTTTACAGTCATTCAGTCCACCCAATCGTTCTTCCAAGATCTGCCATTGTTGTATAATTTGCAGTTGATCTTGTAATTTTAGCTTTATCAAATTGTGTTCTCTTTAACGATTTAAGTTGTTTTGGTGTTCCGATATATGCTCTAAGTCTTTTATGAGCAGTAAGTCCTGATGGCTTTTTTCTTGGAAGCATTCCACGAATCATTCTTGAAATTATTGTATCTGGTCTTCTTGGATGGTATGGACCATGTTCAGGATGAATAATACTTCCAATTTCTAAAAAATCTCGGTATTCTTTAATTATATTGCTTCTTGTTCCACTAATCATTATCTCTTCACAGTTTACAATTGAGACTCTGTTTCCATTTAGTAACAATTTTGCAACATGAGATGCCAATCTTCCTGCAACTAGATTGGTGCCATCTACAACAATGTGTTCGTTTTTAACTACAACATTCTCTTGTTTGCTAGCCAAGCAGATTCACTCCTTTTCCAGAGGGAAATTTCTCAATCATGTCAGAAAACCTAACAATCTGTCCTCCTGACTCTTTAATTTTATTTGCAGCTGAATTTGAAATTGAAAATGAAAATAATGTAATTTTATGAGGAATTGCACCCGTTCCAAGCACTTTTCCTGGAAAAATAACTACATCGTTGTCTTTTGTTAGCTGACCAATTCTTTTTAGATTAATTGTACGTCTTGCAGAGCTTGGTTTCAGAGCAAGTTCAGCAAGTTTAGACCATAGTGGGGCATCATTTTTAGCTGATGCTTTTTTGAGATCTCTTGCCATTTGAATGACAACTTGATTAGTCATTTGAATAATGCCTTTTAATACCCAAATATAATGTGTATGCTCTTTTTATTCGATTTTTAACTGTGATAAAACATCTTTAAACTCGCCGAGTCTGTTTGAAAGTTCATTCACTCCACCCAAAATAATTTGTTGGGGAGTTAATGCTCCTGTCGATTCAACAGTTAGGACGTGCTCTCCTTCTTTATCCGTTTCAGTTAAAATTGAAATGTTTGCTGAATTCCATTTTGCGTGTTGAATTCCACGGCCAAGTCTTGCATAAGCTTCAACCTTTACTTTTTGACCAGGTGCCAATTCAACAATTGGAATTTTTTCAGAAATTGGTTTAATGTCTTCATCTTCTGAATTAAGCTCGCTTGATAACACAGTTCTAGTTGTATCTGTATCTCCTGAATCTAATACTAACATCACTCTACAGTTTGAACAACCTGTTTCACTTTGACATTCGCATTTTGATGGCTCTACAAATCTTGATGAATCTGTCTTTATTGGAATCAATGCTAGTCTGTGAGCCAATGCTTCATCTACAAGAACAGACGTATTCTCAATAATGTCAACTGTATCTATTGCAAAAACTGGAACACCATTTAGACAAATTCGTCTCAAAGCATTGGCATATTGTAATGGAATACCTTTTAATTTCACAGACATTCGTTGATTATCCTGATTAACAACTTCTAAAGAAGACAAATCTTAATGAAAACCTTCAAAGTCCAAATAAAAATCTAGCGTGAATAGGATCTTCAAAAAATTGACAAAATAGACTTGAGAATTAAATCTGGAATCTTAACAGTATATGAGGCTAATTCCCAATGAGCCCCAGATGAATAAATTCAAAATGCAAGGTTTGCCTTTACCTGAGTTAGTTGACAAATTATTAGAATTCAATATTGGCGAACATGGCCGTTTAATTTACTTGCAAAATCACCTTAGGGAGGGAAAACCAATTTACGATTCAGACAAAAGATTTCTTGAAATATGTCTTGGAAAACTACAAGAATTAGAAGGTGGTACAATAAAACCAGAAAACTTGGAAGCAAACCATGATGACAAACATCTGAATATGATAAACAAATTATTAGATTCAGAAATTGGTGACACCAGTAGACTTAGAGTGATTAAACAAAACATTTTGGAAGGAAAACCTCTTGTCGAAAGTGATGAACTTTATTTCAAAGAAAAATATGAGCAATTTGCACAAATAGATGAAAATGAAAAAACAACTAGAGAGGCACTTGTAATCATTGAAAAATTAAAACTAGCAGAAATTGGAAGTTCTGAAAGGTTAGATTCTATTAAAGAAAAATTGGAGCAACGAATCGCTTTGCCCATTCCAGATATTAGATATTTTAACGAAAAAGCAAAAGAACTAAAAAGATTGCAGATTGAAAATGGATTTTCTCAATCTGCTTCAAAACATGATTCAAAAACAAAAACAAAATCAAAAGTAAATGAAACAGCCATGTCGCCTTTTTCATTCACAGTAAAAATTTCTGATGTAATGCTTGCAAGTGCAGTAATAATTTATGCAACATGGATTATGGGTCTATTTCTAATTGATCTTTCCCCTATTGGGGACCACTTGCTAGGATTAGCATTAGGGTTAGGAATTGGGGTAGTCGTAATTTACAAAATTCAGAAAAAGGCGAGCCAATCTTTTAATCAATAACAGATAATGGCAAAAATTCTTCGCGTATAGATAAATATCGTATATTCGTATCCATGCTAATTATGACAGATGTTACAGTTGTGAAATATTCTTTTGAAGGAGAAAAATTTGAAATTTTAGTAAAACCTGATCCTGCTCTTGAATATAAACTTGGAAAAAAGAAAGATATCTCCTCGGTTCTAGTTTCAGACGAAATTTACAGTGATTCAGGTAAAGGAACAAGAGCATCTACAGAAAAACTCCTCAAAGCATTCAAAACAGATGATGCAACTGTCATCGCAGAAAAAATTCTACAAAAAGGTGATCTTAACCTAACAACTGATCAAAGACGGAAAATGACTGAAGAAAAACGAAAACAACTTGTTGAATTTATTGCAAAGACATACGTCGATCCACGTTCGCATCTACCACATCCTCCTCTAAGAATTGAACAAGCACTAAAGGATGCACGAGTATCAGTTGATCCACAAAAAAATGTAGATGAGCAAGTAAAAGATATTGTTGAAAAATTACGTTCTATAATTCCATTAAAGTCAGAAAATTTGGATTTAGAAATTATCGTACCAGCTCAGTTTGCGGCTCAATCTTATTCTGTACTAAAATCTACAGGTACTTTGAAACGAGAAGATTGGTTAGCAAATGGTTCTCTTAAAGCAATACTTGAAATACCGGCTGCAGCAAGGCCAAACGTGATCGATAGATTAG
>JBHIUX010000014.1:0-15836 GCA_042138065.1 Nitrosopumilaceae archaeon | reverse complement strand
ACTCCAATGTTTGTTGGAGCAGAATTTGTTGTAATTTATTGGATGCACAAAAAAGGTGTAACCCCCTCAAAAGCCATGTGGATCGCCATTTTAGATATCGTAACTGAGGTCTTTGCTGGAGGTTTGCTATCTATCATGGCAGGCATCGTTGCACTCCTAATGGGTGCATACATCGTAGCAACAATTATTCTATCAACAAGTGTTTTTGTTACATCCCTTTGGATGATTCTCTTCTTTCTTTCTTCAAAAAGAACCTTCCAACTACCAAAAGTTATCTCAAAAATTGTTACAAAATTTGGAAAAGAAAAAGGTGAACATTTTGTTGAACAAACGAACCTATGGATGGAAGAAGTTTGTACAATGAGTAGAAAAAATCTTAAAACAAAAGAATCAAACAAAGTATTCGTTAATGGATTTGCACTGTCTATCATCTCTTGGATCTTTTATGGAATTACTTTCATGATTATTGCTACTGATACTGGTTATGTGATCAATGTTTTTGATTCAATTATGGCCGTAATGGGTGCCAATGCAATTGGAAACCTGCCAATCACTATTGGGGGTTCTGGTTTAGCAGAATTTGGAATTGTGGCTTATTTGAATAATCTAAATCCATTTGACTTTAATGTAGCAGAAGGAAGTGTGGAATGGAACGCAGTAATCGCTTGGAGAATTGCAACTTACTATGTGCCTATAGCAGTGACTTGGTTCTTGTTGATGAAACTAGCCTTGGGCAAATACACGAAAGCTGACATTAAATAGAAATACTTTATCTCTCAAATTATATCCTAAATAATATGAATTTCAAAAATAAAGTAGTAGTTATTACGGGTGCATCTAGTGGAATTGGAGAGGCATCAGCAATTCAATTTGCAAAAAAAGGTGCAAATATTGTTCTAGTAGCAAGAAGAAAAGAAAAACTTCTAGTTGTTGAAAAAAATATTTCTAAATTTAATGTTAAAACATTAGTATGTACGTGCGATGTTTCACAAAAATCTCAAATAAAACAAATGGCCCAAAATGTTTTGGAAAAATTTGGTAGAATTGATGTTTTAGTAAACAATGCAGGTTTTGTGATTTATGGCAAAGTAAATGATCTTACTATTGAAGAAATTGAATCACAAATGGAAACAAATTATTTTGGGATGGTTTACTGTATCAAAAATTTTCTTCCCATAATGTTAGAACAAAACTTCGGCCATATAGTTAATGTGGCGTCGGTAGGTGCAAGTTTTAGCGTTCCTGGAATTGCTTCCTATTGTGCCACAAAATTTGCTATGCTTGGATTTTCAGAAGGTCTGAAACATGAACTTCATGGAACAGGCATTGGAGTTACTGTTGTAAGTCCTATTATGGTTAGAACAAGTTTGTTTGATCATCCATCATTTGAGAATTTTACAAAACGTGCCACAGGAATTTCATTAAGCCCTGAAACTGTTGCAAAGGCAGTGTTAAAGGCAGCTAATTCAAAAAAACTTGAAATTGTAGTTCCATCTGTAACTAGAGCCGGAATTTGGGCAAAACACACGTTTCCATTTTTTGTTAATCCAATCATTGGTTCAGCGTTTAGAAAGCAATTGGAAAAAAGTAAAAAATCAAACTAGTTTATTCTGCTTCAACATCAGCAGATTCTGAAGTTCCTACATCAAGTAACTCCAGACTCTTTAATTCAAATTGATAGATAGCATTCATTTCAATATCTTTTTCTTTTTTTAGATAATCTACCACTTTTTTACTTAAAGGTGCTTTCATAGAATTAAATGTAAATTCGTATACAACTCCTCTTTCCAAATCAGCGGGTTTGATATTTTTTGTCAAGTCCATGGTAACAATATGTCTGCCGTCTTCAACAGGTTCATATAACTGAGTATCAATTTTTCCATCACTTTCATAAATTTCTAAAATATATCCTGTCTGTGTTTGTGAAATTGGCTTTTCAAATTTTGCATTTTGAATTTCATCAGAAACCCATTCTGGAATATCTTCTTTCTTCTTTACCATTTTTCATCTAATGTTGTTGTTTTTCTTTTTTACTTTTTTGCCACCAATCAAGATAATCATATTGTCTATCTTGCCTAGTTGCTTCTTTACGATTTAGACGCTCTCGAATATCCCCGACTTGCTCTCTTGTGGCATACAGACCACATCTTTTACAAATGAAGTGTTTTGTATTTGGATCAAACTTCATTGGAATTTCAATTTCATCAAAAAGCTTACCTAAATCAACATCTGGATTCTCTGCATTTTGTTCCATAATGGATTTCTTTTCTCTTGCTACACATTCTGGACAGTTTGGCAATGATGACATGACCAAATTTTTTCCATAAAAGCGTTCCCACTCCACGGTAAGATCGTAGGCAAATCATTCAAAAGAAATCTGGTACGCGGATTATATCGTCATCCCGTTTACACGGTCAGTTCGCCCATCGAACATACCGCGTACCAGATACCTTAGATAATCTCAGAAAGCTATTATTTCTTATTTTCTAAAATATCATTAGCAATTTTTGCTGAATTTTCAGCTCCATTACTTACAAAGTTTTTTGAAAATTCATGGAGACTTTCTTCAAATTTGGTATAATTGCTCTTGATAGTGTTAATAGCATCAATAACCTGTTTTTCATTATTTGATAAAATTCCTAGATTTTTTTCTTCAGCCCATTTAATATTATTAGTATGCTCATCGTATACTGGCATTCCAATAATCGGCTTTGCTTTATCACCTAAAATTTCTCCCATAACAGTATGTGATCCATTAACAACTGCATATTTACATAAATTCAAAACAGTATCTTTTTCCTGCTCTGATAAAAATCCAATATCTATCTGAATCCAATCAATTTTCTTTTCTACAGCCTCAGAAATAGAGTATTTTTCCCCATCCTTATCTAAAACTCTGTTAATTGTAGGATCTTTTTTTGCATGAGAAACTATTCGTTTCTCATCTTTCATATCATCTTGTTTAAACACTTGCTCATATTTTTCACCGGTTCCATCATTAGTTGATTTGTTACCAGTCCTCATCCAATACCCAAATTCAGTATCTTGAATTAAGTTCTCTAAATCAGTTTTTGATCCGTTTGTTTTTATTTTATTATTAAGAAAATGACCAACATAAGTGACTTTGTCTTTTAATTTTTCAGGAAAATTCAGATTGTACTCACAAATAGTATATGGGGGAGGAGAATCTGCAACAAGAATTTTTGTAGCTCTGGCAATTTGTTTTGCAACAAACACTAATGAAGGATAAAAATAAAATCTTGATCTCCAGAGTTTTGGCATAAATTGATTTGTAATAAAGATACTTGGAATATTTCTTCTATCTGCAAGTACATTAGCACCCATATCTCCATCATTAATTACTAGATCAAACTTTTCTTTATCAAACAATTTACCTTCATCTTTAAGATAACTTGCAATTTGTTTTACTAAAGGCGGATTAGTAGCAATTGGTAATAATAGATTCATCATGGATAATGAAACGCTTGGACCAAACTTTCCATCAATAGGAGTAGGCATCAAAATTTCGTGAATCTGTTCACGTTTCTCAGGAAAATTTTCTAAAAGTTTCTCATAAACATGATCTTTACTTGAAAAATGAATCTCAAATTCATCTTTGATATAGTCTGAAAGTACTTCATTTAATCTCATCATTCTAGAATAATGACCACTTCCCCATGGATAGATAAATTCTCCAATCTTTTTCATAATTCTACGATGACTTTAGCCGTTTAAATTCTCAATGATTTTCATCAAGCAAATCAAGAATCTCATGTACATTGTTAGGGCCAATTACAACTGAAACATTTTTTCTTTTTTTCCAGGCATTCTCAACAATTTTCTTAATTTCAATTGTAGGTGTATACTTTTTTGGAAAATTTATTTTACCTAATTTTTCTATTTTAGAAAGATACTTTCCAAGCCCTAATTCTATAGCATTATTAAAAATTTCATCATCTAGGCCTGAAAGAGGAATTAATGCAGTAAAATTATTCCTAAATACCTTCTTTACGGAATTTTCTACAAAGCTTGATGGAAAAATTAAATGAGATAATCCAAGTGTAATCTTATTAATTTTATTAGTTTTTGCAACTCGAATTAAAATCTCTGTAACTGACTCTATCAATGTTAACAAGCTTTTTGAGCTAGAGCCTTTAATTGGCATTTGAAAAAATTCTATATCAATTTTTGATTTTGCAGTCCTTGGTAAAATTTGATTCAAAATTTTTACTAAATTAGTGAGTTCTGATTTTTGTTTATAACAAACAATTATTTTTACATCAAATCCTTCTTTGATTGTTTCTAGACAAGAAATTGCTGATAATTCATCATATATTGCACAAGCGACCTTTTCGTTTTGAGAATTATATGGAATGCCACCAAATCCATCATCAACATATACACAAACATAAGCATTTGATTTTGTAAGAAAAGTGTAGAATAGTTTATCAAATTTCTCTTCAGTACCTGGTTTTGAGCCAAGATTTACTGTTTTTTCAATAATAGATGAAGTCGCAGAAATTTCTACATCCTTTGGTAAAAAACCAGATGATGTGCCTTCTACTTGAACGTAAAATTTCTCTCCCTTGAGAAGTAAATTTGTTCCAATTTTTGTAATTTCAGAAACAATTGTATTAAAATCATTTTTGACTTGTTTTGCAATTGCAACTTTTTTTATTCCAAAAAGTAAATTTATTGCGGATGAAGCAAATACTGGATCATTTGCATCAATCACAATCACAGAATCATCTCGTTTAATTTTTTTAAATTCTTGGTTTCTTATTTTGAGTATTTTTTTAATATTGGATTCTAGTTGATTTATTTTATTTTTAGCAAAAATTGAAGGAAATACCACCACAAACGCATTTTCGCTCATTTTTGTTCGTTATTCTAAGCTGTTTATAATTTTGAACAAAAAGTCTTCTCGTAATCATTATAAAACTACTAAAAGCAAATTTTAACATGGGAAAATTCACTCAAGCAGAATTAGATGAAATTAATCCTACTCTAAAAACGCCCCAAGATGCTCTAAAGTGGGCATTAGATAATCTTCATCCAAGAGTTGCTAAAGCTTCAAGCTTTGGGGCAGAGGATTCTGTTATTATAGATATGATGACAAAAATAAATCCAGAATCACGATTCTTTACCCTTGATACTGGCAGACTAAATGAAGAAACTTATGATGTAATGGATAAGCTTTCCAAAAAATATAATATCAATTTTGAAGTGTTATTTCCAGACGCTCAAGAAGTAGAAGAAATGGTTAGAACAAAAGGAATTAACTTGTTCTATGATAGCATTGAAAATAGGCATCTTTGCTGTGGAATTCGTAAAGTGCATCCACTAAGACGTATGTTAAAAAACCTAGATGGCTGGATATCTGGAATAAGACGTGATCAAACTTCAATAAGAAAAGATGCAAAAATGCTTGAAATTGATGAAAAATATGATGGTATTGTAAAGATTAATCCTTTGATTGATTGGAGTTGGGAACAAGTGTGGGATTACATAAAAAAGAATAATGTCCCATATCACAAACTACTCGATAAAGGCTATCCAAGTATTGGTTGTGAGCCATGTACTAGAGCTATTAAAGATGGTGAAGATTTACGAGCCGGCCGTTGGTGGTGGGAGTCAAAGGAACATAAAGAATGTGGCCTTCACATGGATAACGGTGAATAGAAATTATGACTGAAAACATTGTAGGAATAAAACCACATGGTGGAAAGCTGGTAAATCGTTTAACAAAAAAAGAACCGGCAGGACTATTCTCAATCACTATTACCGAAGATTTAGCAAATGATGTTGAAAATATTTCTGATGGAATTTTTAGTCCGCTTGAAGGCTTTTTAGGACAACAAGACTTTGAACGAGTAATTTCCAAAGGACGACTTGCAAATGATGTTGCATGGACAATGCCTACCATCTTAGATGTTGATGATGAAACTGCAAAAAAAATGAAAGAAGCTGGTGATGTACTTTTAAAAAATCCAGAAGGAACGGGAGTGGCAATTCTTAATGTAGAAGAAACATTTTCTTTTGATAAAGAAAAAATGGCTAAAGGAGTTTATGGTACAACTGATATCAAACATCCTGGTGTGGCAAAAACCCACTCGTTAAAGGACATCTTGATTGGAGGCAAGATTGATTTTATTGAACGACCAAAAGAGACAGAAATTCGAAAATTCAGGCTTACTCCTCAACAAACCAGAAAAATTTTCGAAGAGGCAGGATGGAAAACTATTGTGGCCTTTCAAACCAGAAATCCACCACATGTAGCCCATGAAATGCTTCAAAAAACCGCTATAACTACCAGAGACGGAGTTTTTGTTAATCCATTAATTGGAAAGAAAAAATCTGGTGATTTTGTTGATGAAGTAATTGTAAAGTGCTATGAAACATTAATCGAGCATTATTATCCACAAAATAGATGTAAACTAGCTACACTACATACTGAAATGAAATATGCAGGACCAAAAGAAGCAATTCATCATGCAATTATGAGACAAAACTATGGGTGTACTCACATCATTATAGGTCGTGATCATGCTGGTGTTGGAAATTATTATGATCCATTTGCTGCTCACAAAATTTTTGATGATTATCCAGATCTTGAAATCACTCCAATTTTCTTCCCAGCATTTTTCTATTGCAAAAAATGTCTTACCTTTACAAACCAAAGGGCATGTCCACATGATGTAGAATCCCGTGAACAAATTAGTGGGACAAAACTTCGAGAAATGATCCAGGAAGGTAAATCCCCATCAGAATTTATTTTGAGACCAGAAGTTTCAAAAATAATTCTTGGTTACAACAAACCTTTTGTTGACTAGGTATTTATTCATCCCAAAATGAAAAATCTTATGAAATATTATTTAATGATTGGAGTCCTTGCAATTATTTTTTTAAACCCAGTTTATGCCCAGGAACAAAAAAATCCTTCATTAATTATACATACAGAAGAAATTCCTTATGATAATTTTAACAAAATAGCTAGAGACACTTCTCCAATTGCTCTGGAAAATATTCATGATGTTAGCTGGCAAGTTACAATTGATAATAACTTGCTATATGGAAATCCAAAGGGTAACGCAGTTTTACGATTCTATGACGCTGAAATTGAAGACAAATTTATAGAAATTGGAATGGGCAGTCCACCTGATCATAAATTTTGGATTGCTGTTCAGATGCCTGACATGGGTTATGTTCCAGTTCACACTGTAACAGAAAGAGGATGGGCTCCAAATGCAAAGTCAATCATATCATATACTGATCAAGCAGGTCTTACTGTCAACAATGGCCTCAGAATAGTTGTTTCAAATCTTGATGTTGATAATTTTGCTATAGCTGCTTATTCTGTTCATGGAATGGAGTCATCAACTGATCCCCCAGCTACAACTTCTGGAAGCTTAGTTATGGAGTTTCTGTCTGGCGATCCTGCTCAGAATCCATTTCATCTATTTCCATTTTTTGTTACTGCTGGAGTTGGAATAATTGCTGCAATTTTATTTTTAACTAAGAAGCGTTCTTCTTAGATTTGTAATAACTACATTTTCGTTTTATCTTACAAACACCACACATTGGAGAAATTGGTTTACAAATATTTTGACCATACATAACAAATGTATCATTTATTTCAAGCCAATATTTTTTTGGAATTTTTTTCATCAACTCCATTTCAGTTTCTTCGGGAGTTTTTGTTTTAACTAGCCCCAATCTATTTGAAATTCTATGTACGTGTACATCTACTGGAATTGCAGGCTCATCAAATGCATAAACAAGAACACAATTAGCAGTTTTTCTTCCTACTCCTGGTAAATTAACTAATCTTTCAAAATCCTTTGGTACTTTTCCTTTATACTGTGAATTTATTATTGATGCAACCTCAATAATTCTCTTAGCCTTTACATGGTAAAATCCAATTGATTTGATAACTTTTTCTACATCTCTTACTCTTGCATTTGCAAGAGCTCTTGCAGTTTTATATTTAGTAAATAATTTTTTCACTACTTTGGTAGTATTTTCATCCTTTGTTCTTGCAGAAAGAATAGTACCAATCAATATACTAAATGGCCCTCCTGTTTCAGCTTCATGCAGCTCTCGTAAAGCTGTCATTCTAGGAGGTTTGACTGCATTCATTGTTGATATCATTCCTTGAAGAATTTCTTTCATTTTACTACATACTTTGTTAGTACAAGTATTATATCTGTCATGAATGAAAACTGAGTAATGGAATTAACAAAAGAAGAAGAAGCTGCTCTAAAAGGTGAAAAAGGAGAAACCTTAGAGCTTGCATATAGAATTCTTGTTGCTACAGGCGAAGCTATCAATGCAGATAGATTGGTTCCAATTAGCTGGGCGCATTTATCAGGTGTGAATTACAACACAATTGGAGACGCTGGAGAAGAATTTCTTTCAAAAATTAGTAGCGACGCAAAGGTTGCTGTGAAAACTACTCTGAACCCTATGGGCTTTGACATTGATAATGTTTCAAATTATAATTTAGATCAAAATTTTATCGAAAAACAACAAAGCATTAGAGAATCTTATGAAAGAATGGGTGTAACACCGTCTTTTTCTTGTATTCCATATGAAATCTATGATCTTCCTGACAAAGGAACTCAAGTATCATTTGCGGAAAGTAATGCAGCAATTTATGCAAACTCAATTGGTCATTTAAAAACAAACAAAGAAAGTGCATTTAGTGCATTAGCGAGTGCATTAACTGGTAAAAGTCCTTATTCTGATCTAAGAAAGGATGATGCCCCTAATCTTACAATCAGAATGAAAGTAGAACAGCCTAATGAGCTAACATTTGGATTACTTGGATTTTTTGCTGGAAAGGTTGCTGATAATTCGGTTTCAATTTCTGGTGTAAAGGAACTTGATAAACGAAGCTGTAAGTCTCTTTGTGGAGGAATGGGTACATCAGGAACTTGTGGAAAATTTGTTTTAGGTGAAGAGGAAACAGCTGAAAAAGTTGATTTTGATAAAAAAGAAATGCAAAAAATTCATGATGAGCTAAATACCGCCGACAGTGGTGATTTGATTACGCTTGGCAGTCCTCAGTTAGGGCTAGAAGAGCTTTCAGATTTATCATCCATGTTAAAAAATAAATCATTTAAAAAAAGATGTATGGTTTTTTGTCCAAGAGCTGTACAAAATCAAGCCAGAAAACTAGGTTATACAAATGAAATAGAAAGAGCGGGGTGTGAAATTTTATCTGATTGCTGCACTTGTTTAACCCCCCTTATTGACAAAACGGATGTAGACTCAGTAACAACAAACAGTATCAAAGGTGCATATTATCTAAAAAATTCTAATGGTGTTGGAGTAAATCTAAAACCTCTTTCTAAAATTATTCAGGAGGAAACAAAATGAATCTAAAAACGATTGTAAAAGGAAAAGCAAAAGGAATAATCATGAAATCAAATAACCCAATCAATTTTTTGGGAGCAGTGGACAAAAAAACTGGATTCATCAGAGATGAAAACCATGATCTTTTTCAAAAATCAGTTAAGGATAAGATTCTGATCTTTCCTCATGGAATAGGAAGCAGTGTGGGTGCTTATACTATCTATTCTCTTAAATCAAACAATTCTGCGCCACTTGCAATGGTTTGCCAAAAAGCAGATCTTACAACTGCCTCAGGCTGTGCTTTAGCAAACATTCCTCTAGTAGTTGTTTCAAAAGAAGAGTTTGATTCTTTTGAAAATGGAAAAAATTTTGAATTAGATACAGATTCTAACTGAGCTCTTCTCTAACCACGTTTCCATTTGGAGATTCTTCTTTAAACACAATTCCCTCAAATTTTTTAATTTGAGTTTCTTTATCTTTCCAACAATCCCATGGAAGATTTGCTTTTTCACAAGTATGTCCTAAAAACTCTTCTTCACTCCAGCTATATTCTATAGGAACTTGAGGAAGCAATAATCCGGAATTAAATCCATGCTTTACTATCAAGCCATCTCTACCAATCTTGATTTTGGATGGATATTCTTTTGGATCTGAAACCTGAATTTCTTCTGGTGGTGTTAATACCGTAACTTCAAAAGTAATTTGGTCAAGCTCTTCGCTTTTTACTGATGGAAACCTTGGATCCTCAGTAGCCGCAGCAATTGAGGCATCAACAAGAGCATCAAATAATTTTCGATCAGGAAGAGGATATCCAATACATCCTCTTAATCCAAGAGAGTTGTTTAGAGTTACAAAAACTCCTGAATTAAAAGAATAATCTGATTCAAATTTTTTATCTAAAGAAATTTTTGTTTTATTTTTTAAAAATTCTGTAACAATAGTTCTAGCAGTTTTTACAAGAATTTTCCCATCTTCAATTGAGACTTCGTTATAATTTTTCATTTAATTCATCCACAAACTTTTGTAATCTCTCAATATGAGTTCCTTCCCAATAGATTTTTTTACAATTTGTACACTCCCAAAACTCATTTATTTTTTCTAAAACACCTACTGGTACTTTATTAGCAACCTTATCTTTCTCAATATTTTCTAATCTTCCATTACATTCAGTACATCTAGAGGTATTTCCAGAAACTGTGACTTTGGATAAATCAAAATTCTTAAAAATTTGAACTAGTTGTTCTAACTCTGAATTATTTTTAATATAGATTACAGACACATCTAGTTTTTCAGCCTTTTTTAAGAGCGGTTCATCTTTAGTAAGCAAAATTCGATCCTCATTTTTTGCTTTTTGAACAAGTTCATCATCTTTAATGTCTGAAGAATATTCAGAATCATATCCGAGTAATCTAAGTTTTTTTGCAATATTTCCTAACATTGCATCAACTAAAAAAATTGGTTTTGAATTACTCTTTAACATTTCCTAAACCAGATTCAATAACATGACTTGACCCAGCAGGTAAAACTCTAACAAATTCATCTAAACTAATATTTTTAATAACCTCTCCTTTCATTTTTATGAATTCGGTTCTAATTTTTTTTGCAACATCGGATGATTCAGAACCTGATGGTTCAATTATTGAATAACACTCACACTTTTTCTTTATTGGATCTACTGGACCACAGGTGATTAGAAAACTTTCATTTTGTTTTAAAAGACCAACTGCAAGCTTTAACGATGAAATTTTAACAAAATTACGTTGCCCATCAATAGTAAACGAACCTTTTGGTAGGTATTGTCCACTTGGCGCTGCTTTTTTTACTTGTTCTGGCTCAACCCAATAAGCATTCATTCCATACATTGCTTCTCTCCAGGCTCTACTAAAGCAAACGGTAGCATTTGCTACCTCATTAATACTAGCTGTAGTTGCAGCATCAGAATTTTTTAAAATAAAAAATGGAGAACCAAAGATTTCAGCATGAAAAACTTTATCATTTTTTTCTAAATGTTTTCTAATAATTGCTGAATTAGATGAGGAATCTCTTCCCCCAATTGCTAAAAATCCATCAGAAGTATAAAACCAACGATATCTTTCAAACCAATTCTTTTTTCTAATCTCAGAATAAGTAACAGAATCTTTGACTTTTTGTGATTGATTTTTTAATTTTTTAATTTCATTTTCTGTTTTTGTTATCTGTTTTTCTATTGAAGTAATAGCTGATGATTGCTTTTTTGCTTCATTAAAAAGAGTGGAAGCAATACTAGGAAGTGAAGCCTTTACATCAATCTTTACTTTTTCATCACCAATTTTTAGAAATGAAATACCTTTCTCTTTTGTAAGCTGGGAATTTAACTTTGATAAATTTGAAACAGCTATGGGATCCCCAATTGACATTATGCCTTGTGAAGTCATTTCAGAAAGAGATTTTGCTACAGATGAGATTTTTTGAGATTTTTCTTTTACTTGTTTAATTGCCTTTGATTGTTCATCAAATCTAACTTCAAGATCCTGTATTTTTTTATCCATATTGCTTGATTGAATATCTTTTCCTGCATCAACTATGCTTTGTGAAAACACAGTATCTAATCCTTCAATAAAACTTTCAACTTTAGTTGAATTTTCTACATTTTCAAGTTTTATTGGAGAGATTTCAATTGCTGAATCATTTTTTATAATAACTGGATTATGATTTCCAGACACAATATCTTCAATTAATTTTTTCATTGATTCAAAAATTTTTTTTACATTATTATCATTTAGAGTATTTCCTTTTACTTTTGGATCAATTTTTGATATGTAAAAAATTTCTTCTGCAAATCTTTTTGGAAGCCCAAATGTTCTTCCAATCCAGTTTGCAGCTGACAAATTTGATGTCTTTATTTCAACAAAATCTTTCTCTGATACATCAAAAACATTTAGTCCTTTTTGTGGTGGAGGAGTATATGATAATCCAACACGTAATTGTCTATGACGTACATCAATTGAATGTAAAAGTGCTAAAATTTTCATTTCCTTATTACACAAAATAATATTTCCATCGCCAAAAAATTCTCCAACGAGAGTAAATTCTTTGTCAAAACCTGAAAATGTTAGATAGACAATTCTTTCAGCTTCAATTTGTTCAATTTTGCTTAATTTTAATCTCAAAAGATCGCTTCGTAAACGTTTTAGGATTCTGTTGGGTTCAATTTGATCTATTTTTATTGAACTAATCCATATTCCTGAAGTTGAAACCATTAACATTACATCAGGATTTTCAGGATGATGTAATTTGAACAGTAACGCATTTTTTGTAATTCCATAGATATTACTAACATAGTAATCACTAGTCTTTTTTGAAATCTCATTCACCAAATATCTTAACTCAATTCCAGAAAGTGTCACACCAATGTGTGATTTGTCTAAAATTATACTCTTACTGCTAGGAGGCAACATTTGTCCCCAAAGATTTTAAACACGGCTATTCACACCCAACCTTGAAATTTCATTGGCTAAGCACAAAAAGAAAAAATCTCCTCCTACACCAGACCCTGAAGATTCTAAAAAGAAGGAAAATGTAGAGGAAGAAAAACAGGATATTCCTCCTACAGAAAAAATTGAGGATGCTCCAAAGAATGTTGATACTAGAACTGAGCAGGAAAAAGATGAAACTAAACGAAAATTAGATAAGTTATTTTGGCTTCGAATTGCCTTGGCTGTTATTGCAGGAACAGCTGCTACTTTCATTTTTGACTCAATTGAAGGAGAAGATAGAAGATGGGCCTCTATTGGATTTATGATAATAATTTTCATAATCTCTATTGGAATCGCAAAGGGCATGCATCTTAAATTAGCAAAATCTGACAGAAAAAAAATTGTTACCCAGGCACTTGGAAGTTACATTTTTCTTTACTTGTTCATGTGGATAGTCTCATACACGCTTGTAAATGTAAATGATAGTGAAACCATTTCATCAATTCCATTTCCTTAATGGTAGTTAGAATAATGTGGAAATTCAAAACCCCTGGTATTCCTGATGAAGAATTTGAAAGACTAGACGACGTTCCTATAACTAAAGAAGAAGTTAGAGTAGTACAAATTTGTAAAGCACGACTAAAACAAGGTTTTACAGTTTTTGATATTGGATGTGGTAGTGGTTCAATTTCAGTTGAAGCAGCACATCAAATTGAATCAACTGGAAAGGTCTACGCCGTTGATTTTGACTCAAAAGCCATAGAACTAACTAAAAAAAATTTAGAAAAATTTGGTATAACTAACGTAACAACAATTTTGGGAAATGCAAAAGAAAAGATTTCTGATCTACCTCAAGCAGATGCTATCTTCATTGGAGGGACAGGGGGTGATACTAAGGAAATTTTAGAATTATGTAATGATAAGATAAAATCTGGTGGTAGAATAGTTATAGGAATAATCTTAATCGAAACTCTATTTTCAGTTTTGGAGTTGATAAAAAAACTCAAATTTTCTTCTGTAGATGTTACTCAAGTAACAATTTCAAAAAGCCGTAAAACTACAACTGGAACAATGATGCTTGCTAGAAATCCAGTAACAATAATTTCTGTGACAAAAAATTAGGTGTCTAGCTTTTAATTTAGGGGAAAACCAGGTTTTTCATGCCTGAATTAATCGCAGTTGGGTGTGGTCCTGGTGATCCGGATCTACTAACAGTCAAAGCTGTCAAAGCAATACAAAATGCTGACATTATCATGTGTCCTACCTCAAAAGAAGGCAAACCAAGTATTGCACTCTCTGTAATCTCTTCAATTCTCGATAAATCTAAAAATCAAGAAATTGTTAATCTAGTATTTCCAATGACAAAAGATCAAGATACACTTGAAGCTACATGGAAAAAAAATTCAAAAATTTTAGCTGAAGGTGTTCTTTCCGGAAAAAATGTTGTATACATTACGGTTGGAGATCCATATCTGTACAGTACATGGATATACTTACACAGAGAAATAACAAAAAATCATCCTGAAATAAAAATAACTGTAATTCCTGGCATTGTTTCAATGTTTACTTTTGCATCCAAAGTTGGTATTAGCTTAGCTGAAGGCGCAGAGAAAGTTTCAGTAATACCTTCTTGTTATGATCTATCTCAAGTAAAAGAAATTGCAAAAAATTCTGATACTATGGTTTTTCTTAAGGATGGTCGTTATTTTGATCAGGTGATTGAATTATTAAAGGAGTGCGGGTTCTCTGATGATTCTATTTTTGCAATTGGACAAGATCTTGATACAGAAAATGAAATAGTAAAGAAACTTACATTGGGTGAAGTTAACAAAGATACATTGACATCAAAGTATTTTTCAATCTTGGTGGTAAAGCGTGTCTAAAGTATTCTTTGTAGGTTGTGGCCCTGGTGATCCTGAACTAATCACAATTAAAGCAAAAAAACTAATTCAAAAAGCAGATGTACTCGTTTATTCTGGCTCATTAATTCCAGCTGATATTATCAAATTAAATAAAAAAGGAAAAAAACATGATGCTGCAAAACTTGTAAGAGAAGAAATTTTTAATTTATTACTAAAAAATGCAAAAAGAGGAAAACTTGTTGTAAGATTACATGATGGAGATCCTTCAATTTATGGTGCCATAAAAGAGCAAATTGATAATTTAACAAAAGAAAAAATAGAATCCGTCGTCGTTCCTGGTGTTACCTCATTTTTAGCCTCAGCAGCAGCCTTGGGAACACAACTTACCCTCCCAGGAGTTACTCAAACCATCATTGTTACAAGGGCAGAGCATAGAACAAAGGTTCCAAAAAGAGAACAAATTTCAGAATTAGCAAAACACAAAGCTACAATGATTTTCTATCTCAGTGTTCATTTGTTACCTGAAATTGTTAAACAGACCATCAGTGGTGGTTACAAAAAAACAACACCTGTTGCAGTTGTTTACCGTGCAAGTTGGAATGATGAAAAAATTATCATTGGAACATTGCAAAACATTTCAAAAAAAGTTTTAAAAGAAAAAATTACAAAGACAGCAATTGTAATAATTGGAGATGTTGTTAAACCAAAATCATATGAATATTCTAGATTATATGATAAAACATTTAGTCATGGGTTTAGAAAAGCTAAAGTTGCTATAAAGACAAAAAATTAACTTTATTTTTTATTCCAATTTTTTGTAATTGTTTTTGAAAAAGTGTAGTATTTTTTGAAGTAAAAATTTTTAATGAATTCTTATTTGATCTTTTTTTTGTTGTTAATTTTGATACTTTCTTAGCCACATCTTGAGCAGGATCCAAAAATGTAATTTTAGGAAACTCACTCCTTAGTAATTTATTTAGAAAAGGTAAATGTGTGCTTGATAGTGTTGCCACATCAATATTATTTTCTGAAAGAACATTTTTCAAAGTTTTTTTAATCATTTTTTTACATAATTTCTGATTTGAAATAAATTTTCCTGATTCAACAAGCTCAACTAAGGATGATACATTTACTTTTTTTATTTTATATTTTGATGAAATAT
>JBHIUX010000013.1:0-16601 GCA_042138065.1 Nitrosopumilaceae archaeon | reverse complement strand
CTCAATTGTATCTTTCAACAAATGCAGCAGATTATGAATCATTTATGAAAATCAACAAACCACGTTATGAAGACTCTTGGGAGAGATGGAACACATCACTACAAATGTTAAAGGAATTAGACACTAGAACAGTTCTCAGAATTACTTTGATTAGAGATTATAATACGTCTGATGAGATGATTCCAGCTTTTGCTTCTATGATTAAAGATGCTAGTCCAAATTTCATAGAAATAAAGTCGTATATGCATGTTGGACGCTCTACAAACAGATTAGAAAGAGAAAATATGCTAGAATTAGATGAAGTAATGCATTTTTCATCAGAACTAGCAAAACAAAGTAAGATTTTTTCAGTGATGGATGAAAGTTGGATCTCAAGAATTGTTGTTTTACAGAATCAAGAAAGATTCATTGACAGATGGATTCCTACTTATTTAGATACCAATTAGCGAATTTTTTTAATCCTTGATATCGATGTGACAGTTCGTTTTTGTTTGTAAGTTCCGCATATGTTTTTGATTTTCCTAATGGAATGAAGATTGGATCATAGCCCCAACCTTTTCCTCTAACATTTTTTGAAATTTTACCTCTAACATTGGCCTCAAAAAGTTTAGGTTTTTTCTTTTTATCACAAAATCCAATTACTGATTGAAACTTGGCGATTCTGTTTGTTTTTACTAATTTCAAAATTCCATTATTTCCAATTGTATTGAACACATATGATGAGAATGGTCCTGGAAATCCACCGAGAGAATTTATGAATAAACCATCATCTTCGATAATAACTGGCTTTTTGCATTTCAAAAAAGCATCTATTGCTTTTTGATTAGCTATTTCTTTTATCGAATCTGCTTGAATCTCTGTTATATTACACTTGTAAAATCCTACCTTTATGTCAAATTTTTCTAGAATTTTATTTGCTTCCTGATACTTGTTTTTATTTGAAGATGCAAAAAATACATCAAACGACTGTTGCATATCTACCTCTACTTTCTATGACTGAAACTAAATTTGAAACTTTATTGAATTTACTTGAGCCTACTATAGACCTATAACCATCAAGAAAATTTGCCCAAGCTTTTTCCATTTCAGAAGCGTGTGCACTGTTTAGAATTTCTTTAAACAGCCTAAGATCAACTGCGTGATCTTCTGGTTTTTTAGTTCGTATTGCAAGACCAAAATCTATCACAAAGATTTTTCCCTTTGACAAAATAAAATTTGATGTAGTGAGATCACCATGCATTATTCCATTTTTATGCATGGTACCAACAATTTTACCAATTTTTTTACAGTTCAAAATTAGTTTTGGTTTAGATAACTCATTAACTAAAGTGCCAGATACATACTGCATTAGAATAGTGCATTTTTTTGTATCAACAAAGAAAATCAAAGGAGAAGAGATACCAAATGACTTTACTTCTGAAATTATTTCTGATTCTCGAATTGTTCTTTGTTTTCGTAATCTGTTATCAAGTTCTGGGTTTCTATAGTTTTTTTGTTTTCTAGCCTTAAGAATGGCTTTTTGATCATTCCATATAGTAAGAAAAAGATCCCCTTCAGCTCCTTTTTTGATCAATTTCATTTAGGTTTCTAGAATCCAGCCTGATTTTATCTGTTCTTTGTCACAATCTTCACCTACTCCCGTAGCAAATCTCCAAACAAAAGGAGCATTAGTAGTCATTGTAGATTTAATTTTTACAAGCGATTCTAATTCTGAATCTAGGTTTTTATTTGCAGAACCATGGTTTTGACAAAATTCACATTTAGAATCAAGTGAAATTGGATTTGATTCTATCACGGGATAAGCTTTGCATGCAAGTGGTCTGTTTTGATATATTTTACAAATAAAACCACCATGCGGAGATCTCTTATCAGTTTCTGTATCTAGAAATGGACATGTGTTTCCATTTTTTTCTTTTCCCATCATTTGATATGCAAGTATTTTTGTTGGCTTGGTAGATTTTTCATATGATATTCCGATTCGAGGTAAAATTGTAATATCTAGTCTAAACTTTTTTGCAAGTGATTCAATATGCTCTTTTTCTTCAGGAAGTATCAATACTCCTACTTTACCAAATTGTTTTGTGGGATAGTATTCTCTCTCTATACAACATTGAGAACAATCTTGAACACATCTAAATTCCATGTTTTTCTTTGTCATCTACGAATAAAATTCATTGGTATTTTTTTCCTTTTGAATAAATTTGTCAGTAATGTTCAAAATTTACACCGGACAGTTATATACGCATAACATGCAGTTTTTGTGTATGGGAAAACGGCAAGTAAAAAACGAAAGTCAGCTTAAGGAAATGAAAATTCCTGAAGAGGGAGAAATATTTGGAAGAGTAATCAAAATGATGGGTGGCGAAAATGTATTGGTAAAATGTACAGATGGTAAAACACGAAGAGGGAGAATTCGTGGTAAGCTAAAGCGTCGTGTTTGGATTCGAGATAATGATATTGTAATTATTGCCCCATGGGGATTTGGAGATGAAGATAGAGGAGACATATTGTGGCGGTACACTTTGCCTCAGGTTGAATGGCTAAAACAGAATGAAAAGATCCCTATTGATTTTTAGTTTTATTAAAATTATAACTAAGTATAATTGATAAAAATCTGATTATGGAAGAGGGTGAAAAAAAACTCAAGCAGGAGGATTGTCATGAAGATAATCTAGGTGCTGGAATTCTAACTTTAACCACAAAAAGATTGGCTTTTGATAAAACAAAGGGCAGAATTATGGATTTTTCAAAAAAATTTGGAGATACTGTAATTGATGTTTCTTTGGGAGATGTAAAAAAAGTTTGGAAGGAGGGTTTGTTTATGAAAAAAGTGTGTTTTACGGCAACCACTAAAGATGGTGAGAAAACCTACAAGTTTGGTGTTTTTGGAACGGGTGGATGGCGAGATGACATCCAGGATGCAATTGAAGATTTTAAAAATCAGTAAGTAACGTTAACGGTATCTAATCTCCAGGATTGTCTAACAAAAGTATCATCAAGTTTTGCTCCTTTATTTACAGATGATTCTAAAATTCCAGTCCATGCAATTTGTGAGCCACAATCTCCAGAATATTCTGGCGGAGAAATAAAAAATTTACAATTATGTCTTTTACATACACTTTGCAACATTTTTGAAAGTCTTTTGTTTGCTGCAACACCGCCAACAATCAACAATTCTTTTTTCTTTGTAAATGACAATGCCCTTTCAACTGCTTCAGCAATCATTGCAAAGGCAGTTTCCTGAAGAGAAAAACAGGCATCTTCAATTCCTTTGGAGCTAATAGATTTTGTTGCTGAAAGCAATCCAGAAAATGAAACATCATTTCCTTTAACTGCATATGGTAATGAGATATAGGTCTCAGATTTGTTTGCTAATTCTTCAATTTGTCTTCCGCACGGAGATGCAAATCCAATTGATCTTCCAAACTGATCTAGCAATTGCCCAAGTGTAATATCTAATGTTTCTCCAAATACTCGCCATTTTCCCATCATAAATGCAAGTAACATTGTGTGTCCTCCAGAAACAAGAAGCACCAAAGGATTTTTTGAACCAGTCAATAGTTTTCCTAATTCAATGTGTCCTATTGCATGATTTACAGGAAATATTGGAATTTGATAATATGATGACAAAGAACGTGCAACAACAGCTCCAACTCTGAGACATGGCCCTAAACCTGGACCTGCAGCATATGCTACCATGTCTAAATCACTAATCTTTACATTGGCATTTTGAAGAGTTTCGTAAAGAACTTGAGCGCTATTTTCAACATGATGACGAGATGCTTCACGTGGGTGGATGCCTTCTCCCTCTGGTGGACGGTAAATTTTTCTAACGTCAGATAGAATTTTTCCTTTTTTTCCTTTTTTTTCTAAAACTGCACAAGAAAATGTATGAGCAGTACTTTCAACACCTAAACAGATCATTTTATCCTCTACTCAATGTAGATACTATTTTTACTACATCTCCATTTTTTAGTTTATGTTCTGCACCAATTCTTTGTTTTGTTTTGCAATCAATAGCGTGTAGAAAGCCTTTTGCAATGTCAGCATGAATGGTTTCGGCCAAATCCTTTGCAGTAGAGCCATCAACCAGTAATTTCGCATCAGGAAAAACAACTCCGTCTTTATTACAAAATTTAGTCTCATCCTCTACAGGATAAACAACTATTGTTTTTAGAACATCAAAAACTGCTGAATTCAAAGCTTTTTGAATTCCAGTTGTTTCTATTTTTGAAAAAACATTATCTACAACTTCAAGTGCTTTTTTTTGTTGAGGCGATATCTCAATGTTTTCCTTTAATGAGAAACTTTTGCTTCCTGGTACATAATCAATTAAACCGGATTTTGATGCTTTACGTAAGAGTAATTCTGTTTCTGCACTGCAAGGAATCACTTTTTCATCTTTAATTTTTTCAATGATTTTGAGATCCTTGCACAAATCTGCTTTGTTTGCAGCTATTAGAATAGGTTTAGTGTGTTTTCTAAGCTCCTTAACAAAGGTAGAGAGATCCTTTGATTCCCATTCTGTTGGCTTTTTTGCAAGAAGACCAGTTCTTTGTAAAATCTCTTGTACTTCATAATCCTTTATTCCTAAACCACTGAATCTCTTTGCAATACCATCAACTAATTTTACGGTCTTTTGTTCAATCTCTTTTGAAAGTTTCTGCCATTCACGTTCCAAAATTTGTGTAAACCATTGATCAAATTCATCGATAACAAATTCTACATCTTCAAGAGGGTCATGACTTCCAATTTGAACAGGTTGACCTTGAATGTCTGTAGAGCCAGAGATATCTACAACGTGAATTAATACTTCAGCTTGTCTTGCATCATCCAAAAATTGATTACCTAATCCTTTGCCTTCATGTGCGCCAGGAACCAATCCTGCAATATCAATTAATTTTACTGGAATGAATCGAGTTCCATTTACACATAAAGGAATATCATGTTTTATTCCAAAATGTTTGCAGGCACAATCAGTTTTTACATATGCAACACCTACATTTGGTTCAATGGTAGTAAATGGAAAATTTCCTGTAGGGACTGGTGTTTCAGTCGCTGCTGAAAAAAATGTTGATTTGCCTACATTTGCTTTACCCAATAATCCAATTTGCATGAACAAAAAAAATTCTATTGTACATATTAGTATTGCAGAAATCGTTTAATCACCTTGAATTTGGACATATTATGTGTCTCTTGTTATTACAGGAAATCCAGGTGTAGGCAAGCACACTATTGCAAAAAATTTAGCCAAAATTTTAGATTACAAAATTTTAGATATTAACAAAATTGCGCGTGAATCAAACCTATATGAAAAAACTGCTGAGACTCATGATGTTGATGTTTCAAGGCTAAAAAAGGTCTTAAAAAAGAAAATTTCAAAGAAATCTATCATAGTGGGTCACTTAGCGCCTTACGTTCTAACAAAATCACAAATTTCTAAAGCAATAATACTTCGTAAAAATCCTTATTCACTTTCTAAAATATACAAAAAAAGAAAATATTCAAAGAAAAAAACTGCTGAGAATCTAGGTAGTGAGGTGTTAGGAATTATTGCTTTTGAGACTATCAAAAAATTTGGAAAAGAAAAAACTTTTCAAGTAGACACTACTTCAAAATCGATTTTAAAAATTTCAAAACAGCTGATTGACATTATTAATGGAAAATCCGGTACGGAGATAATTGACTGGCTATCAGTTGTTGCGAAGAAGAATGATTTGCAGAAATTCTTTTCCTATTGATTAAATATTGCATTAAGGAGAATATCGTAAATGTTTGAAATCATAAAATCAGATTTAGCTGGAAGAATTGGGATATTACACACAAATCATGGAAAAGTAGAGACCCCAGCATATGTTCCAGTAATTCATCCTGTAAATCAATCCATTCCATTAAAAAAATTCAAAGAGTTAGGTTTTGATTTAGTAATTACAAATGCATACATTACAAAAAATCATTATGGACAAGATGCCATAAAACGTGGAATACATGACATTATAGGTTTTGATAGTTCTGTTATGACAGATTCTGGAGGTTACCAAGTTCTAGAATATGGCGGAGTAAAGGTTTCAGCTCCTGAAATGGCAGAGTTTGAAACAAAAATTAAAACAGATATTGCAATTCCGCTTGACAAACCAACTGGTTTTGGTCTTCCAAAAGCTAAAGCAAAATCCTATGTTGAGCATACTCTAAAAATTTCAAAACAAACTTTGAAGCATAGTGCAAAGAACGGACAGATCTGGGTTGGTCCAATTCAAGGAGGAGAGCATTTTGAACTTGTCAAGTATTCAACTAAGGCACTTGTGGATTATGGTTTTGAAATGTTAGCATTAGGAAGCCCAGTTGAATTCATGGAATCGTATGAATACAATCTCTTAGCAAAGATGATTATTGCGGCAAGATCACAGATGCCTTCTTCCATGCCTCTTCATCTTTTTGGAGCAGGTCATCCTCTAACAATTCCATTTGCGATAGCACTGGGATGCGATACTTTTGATTCTGCATCATACATGCTTTATGCAAAGAAAGGCAGATACATTACAGAAGACAGAACAAGGCACCTGTCTGAAATTGTAAACTTTTCATGCAGCTGCGAAGTTTGTTCAAAATTTACTCCAAAAGAGTTACTGGCATTAGAAGAATCGGACAAAATCAACAACTTGGGATTGCATAATTTGATTTCAATAAAATCTGAGGTTGAAAGGGTAAAGGATGCAATTCATGAAGGCCGATTATGGGAATATGTCATGAAAAAAGCCAGGGCCCATCCAAAATTGTTTGAGGTAATAGAGGCTTTTACTTCAAATCCAAATTACTTCATAGATACCACTCCCAAATTCAAAGAAAAAGCTATTTTCCTATTCTCAAAAGAAGACCAATTTAGACCTGAGATAATATCATACCACAACATGGTAAGAAAATTTCGTACCAAGAAAAAGGAACTGGTTCTTTCAAAAGATACTACATTAAAACCAGCATATTTGTCACCTGAATATTTCAAAATAAAAAAATCATTCAAAGATTCTGAATTAATTCAATTTTGTTATTACAATCCAATTCTTGGTTTGATCCCAATTGAGATTTCAGACATTTATCCTGCGGCGCATTATGTCATGGCAAATTCTATTCATGTGCCAGAAGATTTTACCGTATTTACAAAAACGTGGAAGACATTCTTTGAAAAAAATCATTTTACAACAATTCATTATGATAAGAATGATTCTTTTATCAAATTTTTTGTTAAGTTATTACCAAAAAATATCAAAAAGAAATCTCTAGTTTAAAGAAAAATAATAAAAAAGAATGCGAAGAGAAACCGTCTATAAAGCGGCGTCTTCTGCCCAGCCTTTTACGAAAACTCCGTTCTTGTGAAGAGGAACTGGTTGTCCTGCAGTGTAATTCATTGGTCTCATCCAAAAGATTGATTTTGTTGGACAAACTCCAATGCATGCACCGTCAGAGATACATCTCTCTGGATAAAAGACAAATGCTTTTCCTCTCTTCCAGCCTTCAACAGGCTTTACACGAAGTACATCTGGGCCAAGAGAAGTACAGATTTCAACACAAAGTGCGCATCCGATACATCTCTGTTCATCTATGTCTGGAAGTATTGCTATTGGCATTTATTTCACTTAACGTCAAAAGTGCTCGGTTGCTATTTAAACCATAATAGAATTTCATAACAGGGTTATGGATACAGCAAGATCGCGAACGATATAACGGTGTAATTTTTTAAAATTAAATTAATCAAAAAATATTTTCAATACAAATTAAGAAAAAACAAAAGAAAGGACGTGATTTTCACGTTTTATTTTCTCATTGCGTCGATTTGACCAGAGGTTACCCAGTCAAGTAGTTCTGCTGATGTTGGATTAAGATCTGCTTTCTTATTCATAAGATTTTGAACCCAAATCCAGTTAATTTGGTTAAGAAGTGGTTTATTTGCTTCGTCACCTGCGCGAACTTTTGCGACAACTGCTTGATCTTGGCTGTTTAACCAATCTTGGAAGCTTCTTCCCATGCAGATCGGATCTTAGCTTGCACTAATTAAAGCTTTTGAAGATTATACGTCAATGCGAATCAACTTTTTTGGGTTAACAAAGTATTAAGGGAGAACTTTAAGAAATCAATTTCTTGAAGGTAAATGTCCTTGGTGCAGCTCACGAAGTTGGGCGATCAGGTTTTCTTGTTAATTGTAATGGAACAAATTTCTTGTTAGATTATGGTGTAATGTTCGGAAGACGTGGAACTCCTCCACAATATCCTTTGCATGTTAAACCAAAAGATGTTGATTCTGTTATCATTACTCATGCACATTTAGACCATTCGGGAAATGTTCCATCACTTTTTGTCAGTGGAAATACAAATGTGTACGCTACGCCTCCAACTTTTGACCTGAGTCAATTATTGATTGAAGACATGTTAAAAATTGAAAAAGGATTTCATCAGTTTGATCTCCCTGAAGTAAATAATATGATGCGAAATGCAAAAGAGATTGGTTTCAAACAAAAAATCACTAGAGATGGTGCTTCATTCGAGCTACTAGAATCGGGTCATGTGATTGGTGGTGGTACTGTTTTAGTAGAGTCTGAAAATAAACGACTATTTTACACAGGTGACATTAATCCTAAAGGTTCTCGAATGCTCAGAGAAGCTGATTTGGATATAGGTGATATTGATTTGTTAATCACTGAAAGTACGTATTCTCAAACAGAGCAAATGCCTAGAAAACAAGCAGAAGAAGGATTAATTGAATTTGCAAACGAAGTAATGGATAGAAAAGGAATATTGTTCATACCTTCATTTTCAGTTGAGCGATCTCAAGAAATTGCATGTGTATTAAAAAGTGCAAAATTTAAACACAAAATTGTGATGGATGGAATGGCATTAAAGGTAAATGAAATAATGTTTCGTTATCCTGAATATCTTAGGGATCCAGAATTATTTTCAGAATCTATCAATGGAACGGTTGCAATTAGAAATCAGCATGAAAGAAAGAGGGCGTTGGATGAACCGTGTGTTGTGATTTCGCCTGCAGGTATGTTGGTAGGAGGAAATGCCGTTTATTATTTGCAAGAGCTTGCTTTTGATAACAAAAATGGAATTGCGTTAGTATCTTATCAAGGAGAAGGAACTCCTGGAAAGAAATTATTGGAAACAGGAAAGGTTTCCACAAGAGGGCACGATATGAAAGTAGCAGCAGAAGTTAGACAATTTGAGTTCTCAGGACATGCAGATAGAAATGACCTATTAGATCTTGTAAAAAACATCAAGGGGAATCCTAAGGTTCTAACAGTTCATGGAGATGCTGATTCTTGCGTCAAATTTGCTGAAGAGATAAAAGAAAAATTTGGTCTTGATGCCCATTCTCCTGAGTCCAATGAAACCATTGAAGTTTGAAATACAAAAGCAATCTGTGATAAACATAGATGATACCATAAACAGTGGTCAAGTCTTTCTTTGGGAAAAAATTCATGATGTTTGGTATGGGGTTAATGGTCTTGATGTGATATCTTGCAATGAAAAATCATTCCAAATAAGCTCATTTGCTCAAAATTCGCTGGATTTCTTCAGGGAGGAGGATGATTTTTCTAAAATAATTCAAAGTATTACCAGGGATAGAATTGTCAGAAAAGCAGTAAAGCAATTTCCAGGTTTAAGATTATTACGACAGGAACCTTTTCAATGCTTTATCTCATTTATTGCCTCATCAAATTCAAATATTCAAAACATTAGGAGGTCGTTACAATCATTATGTAAAAAATTTGGCAAAAAGATTGTTTTTGAAAAAAAGGAGTTTTTCTTATTTCCAGAACCAAAAATTCTAGCAAAGGCGTCAAATAATGAATTACAAAACTGTGGTTTTGGTTATAGAGCAAAATCTATCAAGGAGGCTTCATTGGCTGTTTCAACAGGGCAAATTAATTTTGATTTTTTAAAAAAAACTAATTATGAAAATGCAAGAGACATTCTTTTAGAGGTATACGGAATTGGAAATAAAGTAGCGGATTGTATACTTTTATTCTCACTAGATAAATTAGATGCATTTCCAATCGATACATGGATTTTAAAAATTTTAGAAAAATATTATTCGGATAAATTTAAGATTGAAGGTAAATCATTTACAGAAAAAAAATATCGCCAATTTCATGAAAAAATTGTAAACCATTTTGGTCCATATGCTGGATATTCTCAACAATTTCTTTTCAAAATGGAGCGAGAGATTAACCGAAAAAGATGGTTGTAAACCCTTAAAATGGTTATTGCGTTCAAAATTTTTGCGGGCCGGTAGCTCAGCATGGATAGAGTGTTGGACTTCTAATCCAATGGTCGTGGGATCGAAGCCCTCCTGGCCCGCTTTTTACAATAATTTCTTAAATCAGTATTTTAAAAAATTCCACAGAATGGTTTTGGTAAAGGAAAAATACTTGCTTTTACAATCCTTGTAGATGAAGAAAGATCCTAAGCCTGAGAGAAAAAAAATTCCAATGAAAACAAGGTTGATAATTATTGTAATTACTTTTGTCGTAGTAAATGTAATTTTTTATCTAGCATTTGATAGCCCAGATGATTCACAAGAGGAAGAAAAAATAGAACAAGAAAGTGAAGCTACTCTTGAAGAATCTGCTGAAGAAGAACTTTATTACAAATTTAATCCTCCTCAGCCATAGTCTAACAAAAAAATTCTTTGAGGTTAAAGAATCAATAATAATGATGCATTTGGCGCTGTTCTAGACCTTCTTGTTCAAAGTGATTATGGGCCTTACCACCATCTCTGTGGGCATGAACTGTTCCATCAATGTGACAATGGGTATTATCAATTAGGTCTTGCATAAACACGTCATCTACCCTCATTATCATATTTGTAACTTCAACACCAGTTTTGATTATCTGTTCTTTTACCACAACAGGTTCAATAATTCGCTTTGAGATTTGAGAAACTTTCCTATTTTCAGAGTCAATTCCAATCCATTCAAATTTTCCGTTAGAATTTTTTGCATGTTTATTTCGTAATTCAATTAATGTGTCAATTGTATCCATTCCTACGTTTCTTGCAAGTGTGATTGGAATTTCTTCTAGCGCCTCTGCAAATTTTTGAATTACGATTTGTTCTTTACCTTCTATCTCTAGTGCACGCTGGCTAATTTTGTGTGCAAGTATTGCTTCAGCAGAACCTCCTCCTGCAACAATCTCAGGCCTCTCAATGAAGTCACGTAGAACATAAATCACATTCAATGCAGTTCTATGGAATTCATCAAGATATTGTTTTGAATTTGCTCGAAGTAAAAGAGTTACAGAACGAGGATTCTTACAACCATCAACAAATACCATTTTGTCATCACCGACAGTTTTTTGGTAAACTTTCTTGGCTTGTCCTAATTCGTCAGGAGAAATATTTTCCAAACTTTTGCAGGTTTTTGCACCAGTTGCTTTTTCAACCCACCAAAGATCGTTATTCTTCACTCTCCTCATAGAAATAATACCTGCCTTTGCCAAGTACTCTTGTGCAAGTGAATCAATACCCTTTCTTGAAATTACTACATTGGCGCCAGAATCAATTATTTTTCTAACTTTAGAAATAAGATCGTTTGATTCCTGGTTTAGAAACAGACTCATCTGTTCAGGAGATGTAATTGTTATTTCAGATTCTGTTTTTGTCCTAAATGTTTCCAAATTTTCATTTGTAAGAAGGATTTTTGCGTTTTCAATAGAATGTGGCATTGCATGATTGTCAATTGTTTTATCTATCACAATTCCGTTAATTAGGTCAATATCAGATACATTTCCAAGCTTTTCTTCAATCTTGATGTTATCGACGTCAATTTGGTTTTTTGTAAAATTTGTAATTGTACAAATGGCATCGATAATCATACGAGCAATAGGCATGTCTTCTGAAGACATGTTGTAAAGCGCTTTACCTTTCAAGCATGAAATTGCCAAGTCGTGCATAACACTCCTATCAGTTGAATCAGATTTTTGAGCAATGTTAGATAATATCTCTAAGGCAAAATCTCGGCCCTGGTCATAACCACGTGCAATTACAGCGGGAGGAATTCCATTATCAAGTAGTTCGTTTGCTTTTTTCAATAAAGCACCAATCAAAACTGCAACAGTAATAGTTCCATCACCAACATTGGTGTCAACAGCATTTGCACCTTCGATAATTGCTTTTGCGGCTGGATGATCAACATCAATTTTTCTTAAAAATGCACCACCATGTTTTGTAATTGTTGAATCACCTTGAATGTCAACATATACTTTGTCTAATCCTCTAGGCCCAAAAGCAGTTTTTACTACGTCAGTAAGCAAAATTCCTGCTTGCAAATTATATTTTCGTGCAACCTGCACCCCAACTCGTGCCATGTCTTGACCTAACAGATCAGGATACTTCAAGAACACAACTATGTTCAATAATTATTAAAATCTATCATCAAAAAATTTTTGCGATCAAAAAATTTCTAAAGAACGTAGTTTACGTTTTTTAAATTTTTTCAGACAAGTTAACGTAAGTAAAATTTGAAATGGTTGATACCGATTCATTAATTTCATCAATAGAGTTTGAAAGAATACGAATTACTACTCCTGAATTATTTGGAAGTTGTGAACAACCAATCAAAGAATTTGTTTTAAAAAAATCATAGATGCTTTTAGTTAATCTATCTGAATCAATTTTTTGAGAAATTACGTACATTGTACAGTATAGATTCTGATTTCCAAAGAGAGAATCAAATTTTGTTTTGCTATTTTTAGGTTCAAATTTTGAAGATTCTGAGAAAAGAATATTTCCCTTCTTATCGCGACAATCAAATTTCATTCTAATAGAATCAAAATCAAATTTTTCCCCATGTGCAATTCTTCCCGCTGAAATGATTTCTGAATAAAGTAAGGTAGAACTATTGTCAAATGATATACTTACCTCTTGCAAAAATTTTGAATCTTTATGTGGAATGATTTGTTTAGGTAAAAATTCTAGAAAACTATTTTTGTCAACGAAAATATTGATATATTGACGACAATCTCGGTTTTCCGCTTTGTAAATTTTCGTAGCTGCTTGAGTGGTTACAAATGCATTAGTATTTTCTTTAGCATGAATATCAATATTCAAAATATCTCCTTGTAGCATTCCCCCTGCAGAAGACATCAAGTAAATGTGAGCCTTGTCAGGATTTGTAAAATCATTATACAATGCTTTTTGAACAAGTATTGGTGACTTGGTTTTTAATTTTTTAATAAAAGTTTTAGAATTTTTATCAGATTCTAATTCAATATTTGCAATTCCATGCATTCCACCATGAATTAATTCGTTTGTTTGAGAGATTTGTGATGTTTCCATTTTCATGTACTCGATAAGTTACTGGTATTTTTTACAAGTTCTTTATCAAAAAGTAAATTATTGGTTATTTGATCTGCTACTTTTTCAATACCTTCTCCTGTCTTACAATTCAAAAATTGATATGGTTTACCAACACGAATTTTTTTTGCATCATTTTCCATTACTTCTAAGCTAGCTCCAACATGTGGGGCAAGATCTATCTTGTTTATTACTAAAAGATCACAAGTCTGAATTCCTAAACCTCCTTTTCTAGGATACTTGTCTCCACCAGATACATCAATTATGTAGATAAAATAATCAGCTAATGCAGGACTAAATGTTGTCATGACATTATCCCCACCACTTTCAATGATTATCAAATCAAGTGATGGATCTTTTTGTTGCATTTCTTCAATTACTGCCAAATTGATTGATGGATCTTCTCTAACTGCTGTATGAGGACAACCACCTGTTGCAAGGCCAATAATGAGGTCTTCAGGCATTAATTTTGACTCTGTAGCAAGCGTACGCTGCATTCTTTGTGCATCTTCTTTAGAAATTACATCATTTGAGATAATTCCACATCGTATTCCTCTGTTTTTTAGTACTGGAACTAAAACTTCAATTAGTCTAGTTTTTCCTGAACCAACCGGACCTCCGATTCCAAGTTTTGGTATGTTAATTTTTTGTGATTCCATTTGAAAACCTGTTTTATGTGATAAACATTCTCCCTTCAGAATGTTCGTGATTCATTTGATAAATTTCTGTTAATGGAGATAATTGCCAAATGTCTTGAAAATCTTTTTCTTTAGTTCTTAAAATAATTTTATTGATTGGTTCAGCAAGTTGATTTAAAATTTTTTGTGCATCAAGATGCTGAATTAATCCTAAACGAATTGCAGCACTTACAACACTAGCGCTAAATGAATAAAGCAACATTCTTGTTGTGCTTTCAAGAGGTATACTAAAACAAGCAGCTCCTATTGCTAGTACTACAGGATATGTTCCTGGGGTTTCATTTGATTTAATTTTTTTATTAAATTCATCTAAGAAGTTAGAATTAGAGCCCACCATATGAATAATAGAGTTTAAAACTTGTTTTCCAGATCTTGTTGTAGAGTGTCTAATTTCTTTAGGAAGTTTCATGGAATAGTATTTCTTATCAATTTCCATAACAGTTTTTAAATTATTATTTTTTACACCTGTTAAAGCAATAGAAAGAACTGTACAATCACATGGAAAAATTTGAAATTCGATTTGTTCCATAATAAAATTTTGAACATCTTTCCAGTTGGTTATTTTTTTATCGTTTACTAGAGATTCAAGTCCTCCAGACATGCTAAACATACCTGAGGGAAAAAACGAATCAGATAACTGCATTAAATGAAATTCATGTTCAGTGCTCATGTGTTTTCAATTCTCCATGCGGTTCAAAAATTCTTTCTTCAATTTGTAATTCAATTTTATCAATAATATTTGAAAATAATTGCTTGAAAATTTCAAGCTCAGATTCAGACAAAATAGGAAAGAAAATCTTTTCATTTTTAATTTCAATTGGACGATGATGATTTCCCAAAATATGACCAATCAGGACTAAAGTATCATCAAAATTAGCCTCAGTTTTCTGCTTTTTTGTGACTGAAATGACCTTTTCAGGGTTTTGTTGAATGAAAATGAATTTTTCTTTGTCAGATAGTAAGACGTCTCCATTTTGGATTTTAGAGTCTGATTTTAGAACAATTCCAACATCGGTTCCTTTGTTTGTTATGGCTCGTAGTCTGTTTTTTGATAGATCTGTCCGGGATAATTTCAAAGTTTCAAAATTATTATTTTGGGTGGCTTTGTTGAATTTTTCAATCCATTCATTATCATGAAAAATGTTTCCCAATGTTGCAGAAATTGTAATCATTGTATTAGATTTGATAAGTTTTCTTAATATTGTTTTAATTCAAAGTTTTAACAATATTTTTTAGGCATTAGATATGTCAAATTAATTAGATTATCGAAATGATGCTTACGCCAAGAGAAATGGACAAAATGTATGTATTTTTAGCAGCACAGATTGCACATAGGAGAAAAGAAAGAGGATTAAAGCTAAATTATCCTGAATCTATGGCCATTATTGCAGATTTTGTAATTGAAGGTGCACGTGATGGTAAATCGGTTCCAGAGTTAATGAGTACTGGGAGACACGTACTTACCAAAGATGATGTTATGCCAGGGGTTCCTGAAATGTTGAGTACCGTTCAAATAGAAGCTACATTTGAAGATGGTACAAAACTTGTTACAATTCACGATCCAATTGTGGAATGAAAATGATTCCTGGCGAATATCTGATCGGCGATGAACCAATTTTTGCCAATGTGAATAGAAATTCTAAAAAAATTAAGGTTAGTAATTCTGGGGATCGACCAATACAAGTTGGATCGCATACACATTTTTTTGAAGTAAATAGTGCTCTTGATTTTTCAAGACAAGAAGCGTATGGTTATCATTTGAACATTCCAGCTGGAACTTCAATTAGATTTGAACCAGGTGAAACAAAAGAAGTTGAGATAGTAGAGTACGGTGGAAAGAAAGTTGTTTTTGGATTTAGTGGTTTAGTAAACGGCAGCCTTGATGAGAAAAAGAATGAAGCCTTTGCAAAAGCAAAGGAGTTGGGTTTTAAGGGAGCATAGAATTTGACTCTAGAAATTCCAAGAAAAAAATACGCCTCACTTTTTGGTCCTACTGTTGGAGACAAGGTCAGATTAGGTGATACTGACCTCATAATTGAGATAGAAAAGGACCTTTTGAGATATGGTGACGAGGTAGTTTTTGGGGGTGGAAAAAGTGCCAGAGATGGATGTGGTCAAGCAAGTGGTGTTTCAAGTAAAGATGCACTAGATTTGGTAATTACTAATGCAATAGTTTTGGATCCAATTTTAGGAATTATCAAAGCTGACATTGGCATAAAGGAAGGAAAAATTGTTGGCGTTGGAAATGCTGGAAATCCAAACGTTATGGATGACATTGACATGATAATTGGTTCTAGTACCGAAGTAATTGCAGGCGAGCATACAATTTGTACTCCTGGAACAATTGATACTCATATTCATTTTATTTCTCCTCAGCAAGCTATTGAAGCAATTTGTAACGGCACAACAACAATGATAGGTGGCGGTACTGGTCCTGCAGAGGGAACAAAAGCCACCACATGTACACCAGGTCCTTGGAACATTCACAGGATGATTGAAGCTGTTGAAGAATTGCCATTAAATTTTGGCTTTCTTGGTAAAGGAAATGATTC